>NZ_JBJUSF010000059.1:0-1536 GCF_046098195.1 Streptococcus sp. ST14 | reverse complement strand
TGGCATAATATACCTATCTACTATATGAAAGGAATTGCCAATGACTTCTTATAAACGTACATTTGTTCCTCAAATAGATGCTAGAGACTGCGGTGTTGCTGCCTTAGCCTCGATTGCTAAATTCTATGGTTCAGATTTTTCTCTAGCTCACTTGAGAGAACTTGCAAAGACCAATAAGGAAGGGACAACTGCTCTTGGCATTGTAAAAGCCGCAAATGAAATGGGCTTTGAAACAAGACCTGTTCAAGCAGATAAAACTCTCTTTGACATGAGTGATGTCCCCTATCCATTTATCGTTCACGTTAACAAAGAAGGAAAACTCCAACATTACTATGTTGTCTATCAAACAAAGAAAGACTATCTGATTATTGGCGATCCCGACCCTTCTGTAAAAATCACCAAAATGTCAAAAGAACGCTTTTTCTCTGAATGGACTGGAGTAGCTATTTTTCTAGCTCCCAAACCTAGCTATCAACCCCATAAAGATAAAAAGAATGGTCTACTAAGCTTCCTTCCTCTGATTTTCAAACAAAAATCTCTTATTGCTTATATTGTTCTCTCAAGCTTATTGGTCACGATTATCAATATCGGTGGTTCTTATTATCTCCAAGGAATCTTGGATGAATACATTCCAAATCAGATGAAATCAACTTTAGGAATCATCTCAGTTGGTCTGGTTATTACCTATATCCTCCAACAAGTCATGGGCTTCTCCAGAGATTATCTCCTAACTGTTCTGAGTCAGAGATTAAGTATTGATGTGATTTTATCCTATATTCGCCATATTTTTGAACTTCCTATGTCTTTCTTTGCGACACGTCGTACAGGAGAAATCATTTCACGGTTCACAGATGCTAACTCTATTATAGATGCCTTGGCTTCTACCATTCTTTCTCTTTTTCTGGATGTTTCTATTCTGATTCTTGTAGGAGGCGTCTTACTGGCACAAAACCCTAATCTCTTCCTTCTTTCTCTTATTTCCATTCCTATATACATGTTCATCATCTTTTCTTTTATGAAGCCTTTCGAAAAAATGAACCATGATGTCATGCAAAGTAATTCTATGGTTAGCTCTGCCATTATCGAAGATATCAACGGGATTGAAACTATAAAGTCGCTGACGAGTGAAGAAAATCGCTATCAAAATATAGACAGCGAATTTGTAGATTATTTGGAAAAATCCTTTAAGCTCAGTAAGTATTCTATTTTACAAACGAGTTTAAAACAGGGAACAAAATTAGTTCTGAATATCCTTATCCTATGGTTTGGCGCTCAATTAGTCATGTCGAGTAAAATTTCTATCGGTCAGCTGATTACCTTTAATACACTTCTTTCTTACTTTACAACTCCTATGGAAAATATTATCAACCTCCAAACCAAACTCCAATCTGCGAAGGTCGCTAATAACCGTTTGAACGAAGTCTATCTAGTCGAATCTGAGTTCCAAACCCCAGAAAACCCTGTTCATTCACATTTTTTGATGGGCGATATTGAATTTGATGACCTTTCTTATAAGTATGGTTTTGGACGAGATAC
>NZ_JBJUSF010000058.1:0-1864 GCF_046098195.1 Streptococcus sp. ST14 | reverse complement strand
AGAAAATACATCAATTTTGATAAGTAGAAATGGTAAAAACATTGTATAGCATTTTACACAGGAGTCTGGACTTGACTCAAATTAGGCTACTTATTTCAGTTACTAAATGATTGCGAAGCATACTTTAATCCTGAGTTCACTGTAAAATACAAAGGGAATTATAATTTTGATATTAATAAAAGTAGAAAAAATTTATGTTACGTTTACCTTGAACATTTTCTCTCTAATAAAGAAAAAATGGAACTTCAGAATAAAGATAAGGTGACTAATTTAGAAATTTTATTGAATAAATATAATGTATTAAAACATATAAAAAATGAAGTTTCGTTAATTGAGTTTGATATAAAAAAACAATGTGAAGTTTTGGAAAAAAATCATTCTATGGAAAGGTTAAATTATTTTATTGATTATTCAATTAAATTAGCGAAGGTAAGAGCGGGGATTTATTAAGATAAAAGAGCAGAGATTGGGATTCTCTGCTCTTTTAAACAACACTAATTTTGTGTTAAAAATGGCTGAAGTAGCCTATATAGATTTATCAAAATGGGGATGAAACCTATCGGATTGAGTGGTTTTCCATTGAATAACTGTGGAAAGTTCGGGGAATCTTTATAGAGTTTAAATAGCTCAATATAATCTTTATTAAGTTGTTTATTACTGTAATCGGTAATATCATATTCCTTCAGTTGCATTCTTTTTATTTTTTGTATTATATCTTTAATATATTTTTTCCAAAGATAGTCAAAAATTAAATAACCAAAACCAATCAGTATAAAAAT
Source organism: Streptococcus sp. ST14 (assembly GCF_046098195.1). Taxonomy (NCBI): domain Bacteria; kingdom Bacillati; phylum Bacillota; class Bacilli; order Lactobacillales; family Streptococcaceae; genus Streptococcus; species Streptococcus sp. ST14. Next base: position 1,085 of record NZ_JBJUSF010000058.1, on the reverse strand, counting down.
TATTCCCCAAGTAATTTTAAATACTAGGTTATTAGGTGTATCTATTATTAATGTATTTCCGGTAAATTTAATAGCAGATAGTGGAGTGGTTAAATAGAATAGAGCAGTATAAGCAATACCTAAAATTCCAAAATAATTACTAAATGAACTCATACTATCGGTAAATTTAACTATCCAATCACATTCAGATGGATCATGTAGAGAAACTGGTGTCAATGTAGTAAACTCTAATTTTGAAATCTTTCTTAAGGTAAGAATATAGAGTAGATACTTTAAATACAATTGTATTGCAATAAATACAGTTAGGATTAGAGTAATAGCGCCATAGATTGTAATTAATTCGTTCCAGATAAGAACTTTTAATAATATTAGTGAAACGAAATAAATTAAACCGATTGCAAAACAAATAGATATACTATACCATTTGTTTAGATAACTATTATTTTTGCTGAAGATTGGAAATAGTGGAAGATTATTCACTTTAGTACCTGAAATAGACATTTTAAGGATTATTTCTTTTTTCATTAAATTTTGGTATGTGATAATCTGAGCTAACAGTAGAGAATTTACTCCAAAGACATATATATAATTGTGTTTTAGTGATGAATCAAAAATTGATACTATAATTCCAATAAAAACCCAACAAGTAAAAATAATTGTCCAAAAACATTTTTGAGATAAAATTTTATCAATTATTTTTATTTCCATAGTATTCTCCTACCGATAACAATTTATTATCACTATACAAAGCACTCAAATAGGTTTATAATAGCATGATTATTGATAAAGGAGATTTTTATGGATTATAAACTTATTTCTACTTACTTAGATTATTGCAAAACTCATAAGCGTTTGAGTTCACACACGATTCGCGCTTATAAGAATGATCTTATGCAATTCTATAAATCAGACTATGATAATGTCGAAGCCTATATAGAACAGTTGACACAATCTAACATAAAAACGAATACATTAAGAAGAAAAATCGCTTGTATGAAGGTGTTTTATGATAAAGTCCGTATAATTGTGTAAAAGTAAAAAGGCCATATAACAGTCCTTTTACGGTACAATGTTTTTAACGACAA
>NZ_JBJUSF010000057.1:0-2370 GCF_046098195.1 Streptococcus sp. ST14 | reverse complement strand
CATATAGTCAGCTAAGCGGTCTTCCGCTTTCTGTTTTTGTTTTTCCAAAGTTTCTAATTTTGTCATTGTTCCTTTTTCCCTTCTGTACTTTGTGTTTGGTTAGTGATTGGTTTGTTTAACGATGGAATACTCGCCTTTTCGCTGGCGTTCAAGCTGTCCACAATCAAAATGGGGTCAATATGATTTACCAGGTATTTCCCATCTTGCTTGCTGAAGCGAATCCGTATGGTTCTTGAAGATCCTACGTTTGTTTGGGCGTTAGTATAATCATACTTCTTCTGTAACTGTGTCTGAGTGTATCTCACTTGAGCTAGGACAACATTATTTTCTTGATCGATGTAGATGGTAGATGACTTCATCTGTGTATCCACTACATAGCCCTTATAGGTTTGTACCGTTGGTTCTTCTTCAGAGTTCACTTCCTGATTGTAAGCAGCTTCTGTCATATAGGGCAAATAGCGATTTCTATTTTCTCCAAGATCCTGCTTATTGAAGTAAGCCGTCAAAAATTCCTTTACATATTCTTGCGTTAGTTCGCTTCCCTCTGCTTTGGTTTCTTGTTGCGTAGTTTCAGCTTCCTGTTTAGCTTTCTTTTGCGATGAGGTTGCTGCTCCAATCCAGAATACGAATCCTAGAACTAGCACAACTCCTATAAGGATTCCTCCTATTTTCAGGAGTTTCAATTTCTCCATATCTATCATTTTCATGATTTACCTTCTTTCTTTTTTAATTCGGTGTTGCAAACGAATAGTAGTAAGCTGGATATAGGACAGAAAAATGTACCTTATCCTGTACTCCTTGGATATTACATTCTGAAACGAGGAATGAACCGTCTGGATTCACAGCTTCCACAATCGCAACATGGCCGTATACATCTGGTGTCCCACCAAATCCACCTACTACTGATACAACAGCTCCTTTTGTTGGAGTTGTACTATACCGCCATCCTTTTGCAACTAGGTTTGCCACCCAATCCTGACCATTACCAAGGTAACCATAAGCTCCTGATAAGTCTGTAATCGTTCCTAGTTCAACTAAACGATTATAGGCATACCAAGTACATTGTCCCACTTCATAACCGCTTCCTTGTTGTGTAGTCATAGAAGCTTGTGTAGGAGGGTGCTCCACTTTTGACTGATACTCGGCAGGGAAATTCCAGGAAGATGCTAACGCTCCACCTCCTCGAACTTGTTGAGTAAGAAAAGCGTGGATCTGCTTAGCATTATTCTGGCGCTCTAAGACCTTATCTCCAGAGTTTCCTTCCCAATTAACCAGGAAACGCTCTGTAAGCGTCTCTACATCCTCTGTACTAGTTAGAATTGAAGTTAGTCCTGTGATATAGTAAGGAGTATCCCCCTCCAACATAAAATCCAGTTGCAGTTCCAAATCATACCACTTCTTATTCTTAGATTTTGCATAATTTAATAATAGAGTATGTCTCGTGGAGCCATCCGCTGTATCTGTCCACTGTCCCAATCCTAAACCTCGTCGAAGAATATTTGGGTATCTTCCGTTATAAATCGCTGGTCCTCCTATAGCTAACCAGGACTCATCATCCCATGAAGAAGAATCAGCCCCTACTGGTGGGCTAAGATAGTCTCCTTCAGCACGTTTAGGATTGATATTACTTTCAGTTGCAAAGTTCCCAAGCATGGCTGCCAAACCATTATCTGTCAGCCCTGGTACCTTTTGCTTCAAGTAGTCTTTTATCGCTCGTGATTTTTGTCCTAAATCACCATCAAGTGTAGTAATGACTGAGGTTGTCTGATTGTACGTGACAGATTGAAAGTAAAAGCCTGGATTGACTGATGTCCACTTTTCTTTCTTATCCTTTGTCTCTTTTTCCTCCAGTTTTTGATACTGAATGACCTGGTAACCATTTGCCGTTACCTTCCCAACCTCGTCTCCAGTTTTGACCTGATCACCGTCAGAAACACGGATATTTCCTACCTCTTCATAAGTAAAAATGGCTTTATCTGTTTTGATGGATACAGTAGTATCATCTGTCACACTAACTTGACCGTCAATAGGAGCTCTTAGAGCTTGTCCTGTTGAAGCTTTTAGTTGCGTTTTCTCATAGATTTCACTCTTAGAGGTATAACCAAACCGCTTCAGGATAACTAAAGGAGCTTGATAAGAAGGGTCGTCTTCCTGGTAAAAGGGATTAGCTAGTTCTTGATAAGAGGGGTATCGACCAACTTCTTTAGTCAAATCCTCTAGCTCTTTATACTCTTCTAACTCGCTATCACTCAACTTAGTCCACTTGAGATCTGACGAGGGGCCATATAAGTCAGCCATCTTTTTCAAGTTGTGAGGGTCATCATTCAAATGATTCCAAAGATCATTCAAGGCATCCGAATAGTGATTGAA
>NZ_JBJUSF010000056.1:0-2445 GCF_046098195.1 Streptococcus sp. ST14 | reverse complement strand
TCCTAGTTCACCTGCATGATATTCTTGGCCATACGTTGGCTGCCAAAGAGCATAATGATGTAAATGATTCCTTTTGCAATGGCTACGAGTGCAGTTATAAAAGCTCCAGTATTGCTAAGTGTCAATAAATCATTCGTGACAATAGCTGGATAAAGCATGGTCACAACCACTAAAATCAATCCCTGAAGGACAGCAGCAGCATAGAGCTTAAAGAAACCGAGGCAGATCGGGCGTAAGCTATCCACCATGTAACAAGCGACAATAATTTTAGCGATTCCCTTATACGTGTAAAGCGTAAAGGAGCGTAACAGGATCAACAACTTAGTCGATATCTGACCGACAAAATCAACAACCGCATAAACAATTTTAAAGAATGATTTCTCAATCATACCCAAACCTTTAAAATCTGGTGGCTCAGAACTGAAAGGATCTGTAGCATTCTTGGCTACTAACTTAATGATAACATTGAACAACCATGACAAGGCATCAAAAATCGCATCCACATAGAGGATAAAAAAGAGTGCGATAGCATACTTGAGGATTTCTTCAATCCAAAGCTGAAATGACAGCTCTCCTCCATTGCTTTTAAGTTGTTGGTGCCAATTCATGAGGTTGATCCCCATAAAAAGGAGAAGGAGCAAAATTGCTACCTTCCCCATCGATCCTGAAACAGTTTCCATCAATTCATAGGCTGTCGCATTATAGTCTTTCAGACTCATGGTTAGTTGATCAAGTGTGGATTGGTCCATAAAACCACCTCCTCTTTCTTCTTCATCCTAACCAAGAGATTGAAGACCTGTTGCTAAAGCTGTAAAGAGGGCTTTTAGAACGGCACCTAGAAGAGCACCTAGTATCAAACTTTGGATTCCTTTATCCTTCTTATCATCCAATTCACGTTTGATTCCTACTGCTAAGTCCCAGGCACCCCAAGCGGCCCAACCAATACCGATAATCCTACCGATATTTCCAATTTTGTTAATAAAATCTACAACTGCATCCATTATTTTTTTCTCACTTTCTTTTTATAAAAAGGTACTAAGAAAATTCCTTAGCACCTACATTGTTTATTCAATACTATGTTTCATCCGTTGGACGAAAGGTTAGAGAGAGGGCTGTAATCACAGCTAAGACAACGATAATAGTCGTTTCCCACCAATAATAGATGGGGACCTTTTGAGGAAAGAAAAAGTTAGTCATAAGCCAATCTAACTGCTTCTCTACATCTGCAGAGGGACCTGATTTTGTTATCCAAAAATATATTTCCCAAAAAGCAGCATAGCCTAGGACAACTACAATCTTAAATACTACCCATCCAATTGCTGTCGCAATCAAGCTCTTAATCAGATTAAAGATAAAGAGGAGAAACATGAGTGGAGTCGCAACCATCAAAACGGCAGCTCTCGCAATTACACTCGGTAGATTCTTTATTCCTGACCAGATGGCTTTTCCTAGCCAACTGAGGCCTTTTTTCCACTTCTTCTCTTCTTCAGGCTTAGTGACTTCTGATTTTTTTTGAGTTGGAGTGTAGTATCTATATCCACTTCTAGTCACATGTGCATCCATTTTCGTGTCCTTTCTCATCTCTCTTCCCCCTCTTTTTTATGGCTTCATTATACCATAGATGAGGGGGAATTTCTAGATGTTCTATTTTTTATGCTTACGAAGCCCAGCTCCTGCAAGACTCATCAACCCCAAAATCACACCCCAAGTTGGAAGCATGCTTGCTGCTGTTCCAGTGTTTGGAAGTGATGGCTGCGGTTGTGGCTTGTGTGGTTCTTTAGGCTCTGGTTTTGGAGGTTCTGGCGTTGTGGTTGTCACTTTCGCCGTCATCTCTTGTAAATTGACTGTATTGATGAAGGTATTTTCAACCTTCCCAGCTGCAATGCGTTCGACTTCTAGATAGAAGTCTGCATCGAACGTGCCTTTTACACCTAATGAGTTTAAGAAGTCCTGGTTAATAACATACGACCATTTGCCAGCTTTTTCGTCCCATTTAACGGTTACGATTTTCTTGAGGAAGTTAGGATCCGTATCCTGGTTCACTTCAAACAAGAAGGCATAAGCTGTACCCTTGGCGATCTTGTCTCCAGCCTTGACTACTTTACCATCCTTCAGGATAACGTCATAAGACAGGATAAGGTCTTTCACAGCTGTGTACTCTGTCCCCTTGAAAATACCTTGCCACTTACCTGTATATCGATCATGAACCACATCCAACTGGTCACTACCGTCATATTGGAAGAGGCTATCGTGCTTAGCAGGCACGGTTACGCCATCAAGTAGATAGCGGATGTATTGACCAATCTGTACTTCTTGGCCGTCCAAGACTTTTTTATTATCCTTTTGATCCAAGGCGTGTTTCTCTGGCTTCACATCTGGTACTTCAACAGTCACGAGGTTTGACTGATAGCTGTTAGCGAAGTCAATTTGCTTAAAGCTATTTTC
>NZ_JBJUSF010000055.1:0-3028 GCF_046098195.1 Streptococcus sp. ST14 | reverse complement strand
GAGGAAAATGACTAAATTTATCAATTCTAGTGGCCCATTGCATTTGAACCTTTACGTCGAACAAGTTAGTCAGGACATTACTAATAACTCTTCGAAAGTAAGGTGGCGGGCTACTATCGACCGCGATGGAGCTTATAGAACATGGACTTATGGAAATATCAGTAACCTTTCTGTCTGGTTAAATGGCGCAAGTGTTCATAGCAGTCACCCGGATTACGATACGTCCGGAGAAGAGGTAACGCTCGCAAGTGGAGAAGTCACTGTTCCTCATAATAGTGACGGGACTAAGACTTTTTCAGTTTGGGCTTCTTTTGACCCGAATAACGGAGTTCACGGAAATATTACTATCTCGACTAAGTATACGTTATCCAGCTTGCCTCGTTCTAGTGCGGTTGCTGGTCTAGACGGAGATAGAAATCTAGGCTCTCGTCATACTATACGAATCGACAGAAAAGCAAGTGCATTCACTCACCAAGTTTGGTACCGAGTTTTTGGAAGTGACTGGATAGATTTAGGTAAGAACCATGGGACAAGTGTATCCTTTACCCCGTCTTTAGATTTTGCTCGACACTTACCTAAATCTAGTTCGGGGCTAATGGATATCTGTGTTCGAACATATAATGGCACTACTCAAATCGGTAGCGACGTGTATTCTAATGGCTGGTACTTTAAAATCCCAGACAGTGTAAAGCCTACCTTCACAGGTCTTTCATTAACTGACATGAATACGGTCGCAAGACAGCTATTGAGCGGAAATAACTTTTTACAGATTATTTCTGACATCCAGGTCAACTTTAACAGCCCATCTGGGGCTTATGGCTCAACTATTACAGGATATCGTGCTGAAATTGTAAATAAGAATCAGGTCACAACTAAAAATGGCGGTAGGCTCGGTATGATGAATTTTAATGGTTCAGCAACGATACGTGCTAGTGTTGTCGATAGTCGGGGCAAACAATCAGATACTAAAGATATTACTATCAACGTGATTGAGTATTATGCCCCCTCCTTTAGCTTCTCCGCACTTAGAACTAGAGGTAATCCAAATACATTGCAAGTGTTAAGAAATGCCCGAATAGCCCCTATAATGCAGTCAGGAAAGCAAAGGAATGTAATGTCCTTAACTTTCAAAGTTGCTCAGATAGGTAATGAGAATTTCACGGATGATAATGGTAGTGCATCTGGTAATTTTACAAGTATTCATACATTGACTAATTCAGCTGCTAACATGGCGGGGAATTATCCATCGAATAAATCCTTTGTGATTATTGGTAAGCTTGAGGACAAGTTTACAAGTGTTGAATTTTCTACAACAGTAGCAACTGAAAGCGTAGTAATGTCCTATGATAAGAACGGACGTGTAGGCATTGGTAAGGTTGCAGAATTTGGGAAACCAGGCTCATTAGATGTTCTAGGCGATATCTACTCGAATAACAAGCCAATTCAGCAGTATCAGCTGACTAATGCTTATGGTGGCTTAAGTAGAGGTAGCGCTCAATGGGGTGATGTTTGGAATAAGCAGGCGACAGAATTTGGTTGGAGAAATGGGAAATACGCAGATAACCCTACTGGTAATGATTGGGGACTATTTCAAAACTATTGGCTTGATAGTTGGAAAGGCGTTCAATTTTTCACTGGGGTAACATCAAATAGGTTTTTCTTTAGGACCTACAACAATGCCAATAAATGGGCTCCAACGCAATGGAAAGAGATTGCTACCAAAGATGACATTCAGAGCACACCTTGGCAAAATGCCAACCTACAAAATGGGTGGAGCCATCATCCTGAGTATGAAAAAATCCAATTTTCAAAAAGTTTTGACGGGATTGTTTATTTAAGAGGGACTTGTAAAGGAGGAAAGACTACCCGTGAGTCAATTATCTTTACTTTGCCTGAAAATTTCAGACCATCTACAACACTATTCAAAACCGTTTTAAACAATGACTATGGCTCTGCCGTTGTCGGAGTCTATCCAACTGGAAATGTGGTTGTGAAAAATAATGTTGATTCAAATTGGTTAAACCTAGATAATATTTCATTCAAAATTTAAAGGAGGTTCTATGAAATTAGAGTACGGGACAAAGTCCCAAGAATTTGATGCAAGCGGAACAGCATCCGCTACAAAGGTCACGTTAGTCAATGCAGACGGTGCTATCGTACCTATCTTGCTATCAGCTGATAAAATCAGCTTGTCTAATACAGAACTTTTTGAGTTAGCCTTGGAAGCTCTCTATCAGGAGAATTTCCCAAATCGTGCTGAAAATGAGAAATTCAGCCAGGTGGATGCGCAGCTCAAGCAAAATAAGGAAATGGCAACTAAGGTAGAGCAAGCGGCCGTAGAGAATAAGGAAAATCTTGACACGGTATCATCTATCACTGAGGTTCTGATCGCTCTGGCTATTTCTCAAAACGGAGGCATGCCCACGAATACTTACAGTAAAGTTGCGCAGTTCATCAAGCCTCTCGTCAAGAGCACTCGCTATGTAAACGGTGATATCGTATCCATGCCTTACCCATACGATACGAACCCGAAATGGCCGAAGGAGACACAAACAATCCTGAAATTCCAGATGCAACCATCTGAAGGCTATACTTGGAAAGAGCAGTCACTACCTGATATGCTGCAGCAAGGTGTATTGACCGTGGTCATGCCTAGAATCGATTAAGGAGGATATATGCAAATCGAATTTTTCAATTTTTTTCGAAGTGTTGTTCAGACTGAAGATGGTCTGGTTTTGTACGCCCTGGCATTGATTGTCTCAATGGAAATCATTGATTTTGTGACAGGAACGATTGCTGCGATTGTCAATCCTGGCATCGAGTATAAGAGCAAAATCGGCATCAATGGGCTACTTCGTAAAGTTTTAGGGGTTCTCTTACTGATGATCCTCATTCCGATGTCCGTGCTTTTACCTGAAAAAACAGGCTTCGCATTCTTGTACTCGATCTATCTCGGGTACATCGCATTTACTTTTCAATCTCTAATTGAAAATTACCGCAAATTAAAAGGAAATGTCACTCTTTTTCA
>NZ_JBJUSF010000054.1:0-3045 GCF_046098195.1 Streptococcus sp. ST14 | reverse complement strand
CCAAGAAAACCTCACACTTCGTATTCTCAGTTACTTTGGATAAGTCCTCGAGCTATTAGTATTAGTCCGCTACATGTGTCGCCACACTTCCACTTCTAACCTATCTACCTGATCATCTCTCAGGGCTCTTACTGATATAAAATCATGGGAAATCTCATCTTGAGGTGGGTTTCACACTTAGATGCTTTCAGCGTTTATCCCTTCCCTACATAGCTACCCAGCGATGCCTTTGGCAAGACAACTGGTACACCAGCGGTAAGTCCACTCTGGTCCTCTCGTACTAGGAGCAGATCCTCTCAAATTTCCTACGCCCGCGACGGATAGGGACCGAACTGTCTCACGACGTTCTGAACCCAGCTCGCGTGCCGCTTTAATGGGCGAACAGCCCAACCCTTGGGACCGACTACAGCCCCAGGATGCGACGAGCCGACATCGAGGTGCCAAACCTCCCCGTCGATGTGAACTCTTGGGGGAGATAAGCCTGTTATCCCCAGGGTAGCTTTTATCCGTTGAGCGATGGCCCTTCCATACGGAACCACCGGATCACTAAGCCCGACTTTCGTCCCTGCTCGAGTTGTAGCTCTCGCAGTCAAGCTCCCTTATACCTTTACACTCTGCGAATGATTTCCAACCATTCTGAGGGAACCTTTGGGCGCCTCCGTTACCTTTTAGGAGGCGACCGCCCCAGTCAAACTGCCCGTCAGACACTGTCTCCGATAGGGATAACCTATCCGGGTTAGAGTGGCCATAACACAAGGGTAGTATCCCAACAACGTCTCCTTCGAAACTGGCGTCCCGATCTCATAGACTCCTACCTATCCTGTACATGTGGTACAGACACTCAATATCAAACTGCAGTAAAGCTCCATGGGGTCTTTCCGTCCTGTCGCGGGTAACCTGCATCTTCACAGGTACTAAAATTTCACCGAGTCTCTCGTTGAGACAGTGCCCAAATCATTACGCCTTTCGTGCGGGTCGGAACTTACCCGACAAGGAATTTCGCTACCTTAGGACCGTTATAGTTACGGCCGCCGTTTACTGGGGCTTCAATTCATACCTTCGCTTACGCTAAGCACTCCTCTTAACCTTCCAGCACCGGGCAGGCGTCACCCCCTATACATCATCTTACGATTTAGCAGAGAGCTGTGTTTTTGATAAACAGTTGCTTGGGCCTATTCACTGCGGCTGACCTAAAGTCAGCACCCCTTCTCCCGAAGTTACGGGGTCATTTTGCCGAGTTCCTTAACGAGAGTTCTCTCGCTCACCTGAGGCTACTCGCCTCGACTACCTGTGTCGGTTTGCGGTACGGGTAGAGTATGTTTAAACGCTAGAAGCTTTTCTTGGCAGTGTGACGTCACTAACTTCGCTACTAAACTTCGCTCCCCATCACAGCTCAATGTTATAGATATAAGCATTTGACTCATATCACACCTCACTGCTTAGACAGACACTTCCATTCGTCTGCTTTAGTTAGCCTACTGCGTCCCTCCATCACTACATACTCTAGTACAGGAATATCAACCTGTTGTCCATCGGATACACCTTTCGGTCTCTCCTTAGGTCCCGACTAACCCAGGGCGGACGAGCCTTCCCCTGGAAACCTTAGTCTTACGGTGGACAGGATTCTCACCTGTCTTTCGCTACTCATACCGGCATTCTCACTTCTATGCGTTCCAGCACTCCTCACGGTATACCTTCTTCACACATAGAACGCTCTCCTACCATACCTATAAAGGTATCCACAGCTTCGGTAAATTGTTTTAGCCCCGGTACATTTTCGGCGCAGGGTCACTCGACTAGTGAGCTATTACGCACTCTTTGAATGAATAGCTGCTTCTAAGCTAACATCCTAGTTGTCTGTGCAACCCCACATCCTTTTCCACTTAACAATTATTTTGGGACCTTAGCTGGTGGTCTGGGCTGTTTCCCTTTCGACTACGGATCTTAGCACTCGCAGTCTGACTGCCGACCATAATTCATTGGCATTCGGAGTTTATCTGAGATTGGTAATCCGGGATGGACCCCTCACCCAAACAGTGCTCTACCTCCAAGAATCTTTATGTCGACGCTAGCCCTAAAGCTATTTCGGAGAGAACCAGCTATCTCCAAGTTCGTTTGGAATTTCTCCGCTACCCACAAGTCATCCAAGCACTTTTCAACGTGCCCTGGTTCGGTCCTCCAGTGCGTCTTACCGCACCTTCAACCTGCTCATGGGTAGGTCACATGGTTTCGGGTCTACGACATGATACTAAGGCGCCCTATTCAGACTCGGTTTCCCTGCGGCTCCGTCTCTTCAACTTAACCTCGCATCATATCGTAACTCGCCGGTTCATTCTACAAAAGGCACGCTCTCACCCATTAACGGGCTCGAACTTGTTGTAGGCACACGGTTTCAGGTTCTATTTCACTCCCCTCCCGGGGTGCTTTTCACCTTTCCCTCACGGTACTGGTTCACTATCGGTCACTAGGGAGTATTTAGGGTTGGGAGATGGTCCTCCCAGATTCCGACGGGATTTCACGTGTCCCGCCGTACTCAGGATACTGCTAGGTACAAAGACTATTTTAAATACGAGGCTATTACTCTCTTTGGCTGATCTTCCCAAATCATTCTTCTATAATCTTTGAGTCCACATTGCAGTCCTACAACCCCGAAGAGTAAACTCTTCGGTTTGCCCTCCTGCCGTTTCGCTCGCCGCTACTAAGGCAATCGCTTTTGCTTTCTCTTCCTGCAGCTACTTAGATGTTTCAGTTCACTGCGTCTTCCTCCTCACATCCTTAACAGATGCGGGTAACAGGTAGTACCTGTTGGGTTCCCCCATTCGGAAATCCCTGGATCATCGCTTACTTACAGCTACCCAAGGCATATCGTCGTTTGTCACGTCCTTCTTCGGCTCCTAGTGCCAAGGCATCCACCGTGCGCCCTTATTAACTTAACCTTATTTTTTGACCTTTCAGTCATAAACTCTTTTAATACTACAGCGTTTCGGTTTATTTTCTTGTTACTATTTGATATAGATATTCAATTTTCAATGTGCATTACTTGGT
>NZ_JBJUSF010000053.1:0-3404 GCF_046098195.1 Streptococcus sp. ST14 | reverse complement strand
TGTTTCATCTTTTTGCTGAGTTTTCCTTCCCAGGAGAACTCTTTTGGTGTTCGAGTATACCCTCGCCCTCTGATGAAATTATAGCTTCTATTGAGCTGTCCATAGCTGTGCTTGATTGAATACTTGGATAATTTTCCTACAGCATTTAACGCTCTTTTAGAGGCGTTTACCTGGTACTTAAATTGACGAATGTTTTGCCTCGCCTGAACCCAGTCTCCAAGAATCTCATTATCTCTGACTGTCTTCTCAACGTCGTGTCTCGCTTTCATTTGAGCACTTTGTTTAGCACGTTTCTTTAGGCGGTTAGGGATATAACTGTCATCAGCTTTTTTAGCTCGTTTATAGAGCGTTGTTGCAATTTGTTTTTCCAACTTTGCTCGATCACGTTGTTGCTTAAAGAAAAGACCTCTAGCTGTTGCTTGAGGTCCTTTATGTAGTTTATAATCTTTGTTCGCTAAGCGATAATTCTTCTTAGCTTCTTTAAATGCAACTTTTGAGTCTAAACGTGCTTCTTTAGGCTTTTTTTCAGCATTGAGGGCTAATCCTTCTTTGATTCTTCGCTTGCGTTCCTGTTTTAATTGTTTGCGATTACTTTTAGACAAAAGAAATTACCTCTCTTTCTATTTTTTTAACCATCTGTCGCAACCAATTGATACAGTTTGGTATCTTTAGGGATAGGATTTTCAAATGGTACAATCGTATCCCCAGCCACGATCAAACCAGTACCTTTCGCTTTTGGCCGCAAGACAAATCGCTCCAGTGAAGGCGTAAGAGGGATAACCTGCTCCAGGGCATCTAGGTCTGTCCGCTTCAGCTTCAGGAGGGCTAGAAACTCACAGTTTGCGACTAGCTTTCTACCTTCCTCTGTAGATAAAACAGTCTCTGGGTTCTGGGTAATCCCTGTTGGAATAGCCCCGTACTTACGAATACGTGAGTATAGCTCTGTAAAGAAGGTTGCTTGCAGTTTATTCTTGAAGTAGAGCTGCAACTCATCAAAGTACAACCATGTAATGGTTTTACCTTGGTTATTGACTACCTGGTTCCAAATAAAGTCCTGAATCACCAGGAGGGCAAATGGCTTCAATTTACCACTCAACTGCTTGAGATTGAAGATAATAAAGCGACTATTCATATTGACGTTTGTAGGGTGTGCAAAGATATCATTTGATCCAATAGTATAAGGTTCTGCCTTCAGCGCCAACTCCTTGGCCACATCTTCAGGTTGACGTTCTAAAACTGATTGCCAATCCTTAAATGTTGGTTTTTCAAATTCCTCATAGGTCTGTCTCGTTACACGGTCAATCATCGCAAATTCATCGTCTGATACTTCAGAGAATATATTCTCAAACAAGGTTGATAAGAGATTTGATTTTTGGCCAATCGGATCACTATCTTCTGCCTGCAGTTTGTCTTTATCAGGTAGATCCAATAAGTTGAAGTGATGTTGTGACCCAGGAGCGATTGTGATGATTTCAGCACCTAATTCTCGGCCAATATCACTGTATTCATCTTCAGGATCGACGATAATGGTATTATCTTCAGGGTAACGTAGTTTGGTAGGAATAATCTCTCCTCCTTTAGCAAGAACAGACTTCCCTGATCCTGACGTTCCAAAGATACAACCTGAACCTGTATTCAAGTCTTTCTTACGGTCAACTGTGATAGCGTTCTTAGATAGCTGATTCTGGCCATAATAAATTGCACGTGGACTGTTAGATCGAAGATCTACGTTGGTAAATGGGACTTGTGTGGCCAAGTTACTGGTAGTCATATCTCTCATAAAACGGCGTTTTACGTTGATAAATGGAATCCCAATCGGTAGAATCGTATTCAAGGATTCTTCCTGGTACAAGTAACACTTATCCAGTTCTACCGTATTCTTACGGACAGATCGTTGAACCTGCTCAGTGTAGATATTCAACTCCTCCAGACTGTCAGCCATGAAGAAAATCGTCATCACACCTGAAAACATTTTTTGGTCATTGTCCTGGAGTTCTTCAGTCCATTTCTCTGTTTCACGAGATGTCTCCACAGCCTTCCCACCAACAGCCAGGTCACTTCCATAACCTTCTTTTGCTGCAGCCTTCTGACTTTTGATCATTTCCCTACGTACACTTGACTTAACTGTCTTGATTTTCTTCAGGGCATCTGCAGTATCATAGGGCTTCGCATGCAGACTGATAGCCAGTTCAATTCCTGTATCCAGGATATTCTTAATCAGTTTGTCATTCAAGAAGGTAGGATATTGTCTAACATACATCACCCTTGCGAAACAATCATCAATTTTCATATGATCTTTTTCAAACTTCAGATAGTTTGGAGCTACAAAGTCCCTGGTTGATAATCCAGAAATAGCGATGTCTTCATAGTTGAAATCAATAAAACCTTCTCGCCTCAAGAGTTTTCGGAAGATAAGAAGACGATCTAATCCCTCTAACTCCTTAAAGGAGATTCCTAAGCCACTGTATTGACTTTCAATAACGCTGGCTGTATCATCAAGGATTCTTCTAGCTTGATGATCCTGGTCTGTTTGGGTAGTAATCGTCAGATATTTTTCTACCTTGAAGGTATTTTGTTCCTGAGAAAAACGATCATTGATCATCGCATTGTATTCTTTACGATAATCGTCATATCCATCTCCAACTAAATCATAGCGGATAGAAGATAAGCTATTGCTTTCTACCCTACGATTCAGGATCAATAGCTGCATATCATTGTCAATATCCAGCGAATTAAAAATATCAGCGCTTGTTTCAATGATATCAATTCGCTCATCATCTGTTGCAGTAATATAGCTTGTATCACCTAGGCGATAGGTCTTTGAAAATTGATCATTTGTAATTTTCATGAGCCCATCAGGCATCAACCATTGATAATTAAGACTATTCTGTGTTGATGCCGTCATGGTACGTCTTAGACGTTTGGCCCGTTCCCGTTCTTCCTTAGAGAGTTTCGGGGTTTTCCTTCGGCCGAATAAATTCATTTCTTGTATATTCCTTTCTGTCATAATCTGTCTGATAAGAGCGTTCCTGCTTAGTCAAAAGGAAACGAACCTCATCTTTAATCTTTTCATCAATATAACACCCGAAAATAACAAAAGGCGCTAATAATAAAATATCAACGCCATAAAGGATTATATCAGGTGCCTTCAGCCAATAGAGAATAGTAGTGACAACTACTGTCAATGCTATACCAAATAGTAGCACTAACTGTCTCAGTGTCATATACCCTATAACTGGCCTTTCGTAGCTATCTAAAGCCTTTAAAAATTCACTGCCTAAACGTGTCATTCTGTTCCTTTCTTCAGTACCTTTTTAGCAAATTCCTTCCTAGTTCACCTGCATGATATTCTTGGCCATACGTTGGCTGCCAAAGAGCATAATGATGTAAATGATTCCTTTTGC
>NZ_JBJUSF010000052.1:0-3761 GCF_046098195.1 Streptococcus sp. ST14 | reverse complement strand
TCCTGACTCAATCTTAATTGTTCCAATGCTTGATCCATCCGAACCATTAAACTTTTAGCTTCTTGTTGGACAATATCCAACTGTGCTTCTAAATCAGCAAGTGTCTCCTTATCAGCAGACCACCCAGATAGATAGTTAAAGGAATACTCTGACGTATCAATACCATAGTATGAAGAAACGACATAAGCGACACTTTCAGCCTGGAGTTCAGCGGTGCTTCTAGTTAGATTTTCCTTTTGAGGATTATCTGCATGATGCAACTCTGCATGAGCCATTTCATGTAAGAAAGTTTTAATAATTTGAGCCTTGTTCATCTCATTACTACGTAAAACAATTTGATTTTCTAGGACAGAATAATATCCATGTTTATTATTTTCCATCTCTTCAAATCGAACCGATACATCATTTTCTTTTGCAATAGCCATTAGGGCACGGTAAAGATTTGCATAGTCCAAATCAGTCAGCTGTTCTTTCACTTCTGCAGCTTTTGGCATCTCTTTTCCTTCTGTCTGACTAACATCAAAAACTGGTACCAAACCAAAGAATGTAACTGTTTCTGGTTTCCCATTTTTATCCAATATTGGTTGGTTATTCTCATCCTTTTTGATCTTCGTCATAGGTTTAAAAATACGTAAAGCCTTCTCACCTTTTTTCACATAGCGACCAAAGTTTTCTTTCCACTGTTTGAAAGAAGCTACTTGCCTTGCTTCAGGATTTTGTGCAAGAATTAAGCGCAAGTTGCGATTAGAATAATTATTTAGTTGGCTCATTTTCGTTAGATAGTCTTTGTACTTATCTGAATCCAGAAACTCCTTAATCCCTTCTTTAAGATGACGACTTAATCCTGCCATATCTTTATTTTGAATAAAATCTGCGACTGCAAGACTGCCAGCTGCTAAAACAATTTCATCCGCTTGTAGACCCTCTTCAACCTCTGGTTTAGAACCTGGCTTCGATCTAAAATCATACGGATTCGTTCCCTGAAGCAACTCCTCATCATCAGAAACACCGTCAGCATCCGCATCATGTTCCAACTCCTGCTTGTTGTAGCTTTGTTCTTCTAGTTTGATTTCTTCCTCTTGTGATTTCTCAAATTCTTCTCGGACTGTGGAGATCGTTTGTTCAACTTTTTCTGATAAACCTTTGATTTCTTTTTGCCATTTTTCAATAAGGGCCAATTGTTCCATAGGTGAGTCTTTGACTCCCAACTTCTCAAACCAAGCAGATAGATTTTCGACCTCTATACTATCCATTCCATCAAAAGAGATAAATCCAAGGCGACCATCATGACTACTATCTGTAAATCCAATTGGACTATTTTCCAAATCTCCAAATGGGAGTTGGGATAGAAGTTGATCTGCGTAAAGAGTATCTTCTAAAGCGTAACTGAACTGAGAAATATCTAACTCACTCGCTAATCTCTCCAGATGATACGGAGTGAATATGGCCCCATCTATCTTCATCAATTCTGGGTACTCTCTCATTTCTCGTGTTCCAAGTCTTTCTTTGTGAGCGATGGGGTTAATCTCCTCACCGATATTGTAACGGATGCTATCCTGGATCAGTTCACCATCAGGAGCGTAGATACTAAACTGAATCTTAGTTGGAGAGAGATAGCCTTCTGGGTGACCATCAGTCACTTGTTTTAGCCCTTCCTGATGTAACTGATAAAAGCTCTGGTTGGCCTTATATAGCTCCCTAGCGAAATCCTGATAAGATATCAGCTCGGTTTCTTTAAATGGCAATTTAGGCCCATCTGGTCGCTCCTCAGCCCATTGAAGACGTACATGGTAGTTCTCCTTATAGATGTGATCTTGTTGCCATTCTTTATAAAAATCTGAATTGGTATCTAGGAGATGATCTGCACCAGCTGCAGTAACAATCTGGTCAAATTTATCATTGTACCGTTTCGCATAGTCAAGATACTGATTCCAGGCTTGATGAAATTCTTCTGGAGTTTTTGAGATGTCACCTGGCACACCTAAATTATAGACAGTATCTAAGACTTGAGTAAAGGTAGCTGAATCAAGTGAAGTTTTATTCGATGTGTCCTCTGGAGCAATATGTTCAATTTCTTTAGTTGTATCAGTCTTGATTTCCTCAAACAAGCCATTTTTCATAATGGATTGCAATTCTTTGCCCCCATCCTTAATATAGTCCTCATTGATCGATAGCTGTTCAATGTGGCCATTACGTTCACGGAATACTGCAAGAATAGGAGTTTTATCTGCCGTCTCCAGTTCTTTGACCAGTCTGGCTCTAGATTGAAATACTGATACTGGAATATAATTTTCTTCTTCCAGCTCTTTAAACAGTAAAATAATATCTTTATCATCAGACTTTATAAGACTGTCAAAGCGCCCATTATATCGTCTAAGATTAGTTAAATCATCAAAATAGAAAGACGTACTTTCTGTTGCGACTGAAAGATCTGACAGGACGTTGATTTTGTCAAAAGCTGCATCATTGTTAGCCAAAAGAATATTATCAAAGTGCCCGTTTCCCTCTGCAAAATCACGTAAAGTTTTTTCAGGTGTCTGCCCTGGTGCAAGTGGCTTGATCCCCGTCAAGTGCATGAAGTGTTTTTCTTCAAAATTTACTTGTACAGTCTTATCAGGAGTGACATAATAAATCTTAGAGTTAGCCAATTCAGCCAAATAATACTGCGCTGCATTCTGTATAGTTTGACTACGAATTGGACGATTCAATTTAGCTAATTCATGCGAGGAAATAGAATGATAGTGGCCATCATTACTTGACTGAAACTCTTCATTTATGCTAAAATATAATAAATGAGAGGATAACGTAGGGCGACTGGTAACAGAGCGTTCAAAGGTACCAACTTCTGGTACGGGTGTGGGACTGCCTTCAGCCTTGGGCTGTAAAGACCCCTGACTACCATTGGTCCTCTCATTTTTTTGATACTCTGAATTCATATTTTGCTCTTGAGACTTCCCAAGAGCTTTTTCTGTGCTCTGATTTTCTTCCAGTGCTCTACTAGAATCTCCAAGAGGATTGGAAGGTTTTTCAAAGGTCACTGTTTTGTCCGAATCAATGATCATTTGTTTTTTTGGCTCTACTGAAAAACCTATATTATTCCAGTTTTCCTTCAACCATGTTGCATCTTCAGGAGAGAGGTGGCTGGTATCAGGAAAGTGACTTGATGATTGAATTTCCTCAGCCTTTTCCAGTTTCTTGGTCTGCTTCAGAATCTCATTCCAGTCTGTCTTCTCCTGGCCTTCACGTTTTGGCGGTCTTGCATCGATAACTGGGATTTTCTTCTCCCGTAGTTTGGTAATAAAGTCTGTACCTGCTTTATCGTGATCAACTGCCAGCGTGATGAGATCATCATATTTGTGATCTTGGAAAAGTGTGGATGTTTCCGCTGCAACAGATAAAAAGTTAGAGGTACGTGTTAGTTCACTAGACTTGGTATAATCCCTTTCATCCATCGTAAGCTCCCCTCGCTCCTGCAGAATTTCAAGAACATAGTGAGACAAAACTCCCTCTTTTAATCCTTCCATCGCAACCAGTCGAACATCGTTTAATTCGCCCTTATGAAGCTCATAATAGCTCATAAGGTCAATTGGTGCCTCTGTCACAATTAAACGCTTAGGAGAGCCTATAGAAACGTTTAAGCCACTGATAGATTCTGATTGATACATGATTTGTTTCAAGTACCCCTTGCCAGGATGACGTTCTTGATCAGGAACAAGTCCCTGGAGGCTCGCACCTACCAGTTGCTGATTTCTGTCCAAGTA
>NZ_JBJUSF010000051.1:0-4026 GCF_046098195.1 Streptococcus sp. ST14 | reverse complement strand
GCTACTGCAACTATTACTAAAACAACCGTGAAGCCAGTTAAGACTGAACCTGTATCAGCTGAATTGGTCGAAGCGAAAAATCCAGCCAAACCAACTTTGGCGCTTAAAACTCTTTCTGAAACCAAAAATCAGAAATTGTCAGCAAGCTACCACGGCTATAAATTGAAGTATAAGCCAGTTGTAACTAAATCTGTAGCAGATACAGACAAAACCAACACAGATGGCAAAACAGTTGCTAAAAATGCTACTCAGCTTTATACATTGCATCATGATAACATCTATGCAAACCTTAAAAAAGGTGACAAGATTACCATCATTGACCCACTCGAAGCTGGAGCAGTTCCTGATGTAGCTGTGACGAAAGCAGCTGCAGAGAAAGCGGGATGGGGCGTTGCCTATGATGCAGGAAAGAATACGTATACCTTTACTGCAACCTACGAAGGGAAGCACCTAGAAGCTCCTGTGATTACCTGGAAGCCAATCTATGACAAAGGTTTCTATGACAACACTTATAAAGTGTTGGTGAATAATTACGAAGTTTTCTCAAACCCTGTGACAACAAAAACGCCAGAACCTCCGAAACCAGTCAAATCGGTTCTGGATCGCTCTGGTAAAGATATCAATGGTGCGACAACATTTGATCGCAACGTGACCTTCCGCTTGATGACAGACTACAGCCCATACACCAAAATTCTTGCTTCAGCGCAAGCACTTGGTAAGAAGTTTGCTATCCTGGATGATGTTCAAGACAATGCCTTCACAGTTGACCACAGCAAGATCAAGATGACTGCTGCAGGCAAAGATGTAAAAGACTTGTTTGACATGTATCACGTCCTTTCAGACAAAGGACGTACCGATGCAATCAATAAAATCCTGAAGGAATTGAACCTGCAACCTAGAGGAGAATTCTATCTCTGGGTAGCGAAGGATTCTAAGAGTTTTTACCAAAACTACGTGAAACAAAATAAAAACGTGACGATTGATCTCCCAGCTAAACTCCTGGTTAAAGCAGGGGAGAAAGTCAAGAATGACTTTAAACAAATTGACTTTGGTAATAGTTATCAGTCAAATCTTGTAACAGTTGAAGTTCCAAATGTTAAGCCAGAAAAACATGTACTTGATAGAACTGGCAAGAAAGTCCTTGATGGCAAAGAAGTTCAGCTAGGTGATTTTGTTCAGTACCTTCTTGATGGAGTAACTGTTCCAGAAAAACATGATACGTTGTACCAATATGACGGTTTGGATAAACTCGATACGAAGCATGATCGCTATACTGGTAATTGGAAAGGTATCATCAAGGGTACAGAATATACAGCAGAAAAAGAGCTTATGTTGCCTTATGACGTGACATTGAAAAATGGTAAGGTTATCAAAGCAGGGGATAAGATTGCCAAAGGTAGCACTTATGCCTTTACATTTGAGTTTAACCAAGGTACCAATTCAGAGTTCATCAAGAAACTTGTGACTGTTAAGTGGGATGCCAAAGGTGGTCAATGGTCTTACGTTATCAATCAAGACTTCCTTAACTCTCTAGGAGTAAAAGGAACATTTGATGCTGACTTCTACATCGAGGTTGAGCGTATTGAAACTGGTGATAAGATTGAGAATACCTTCATCAATATTGTCAATAAACAAGAAATGACCGCTAAGGTTATTACTCGTACACCAGAACCACCTAAACCAAAACACCCAGAAAAACATGCGCTTGATAAAACAGGTCAGAAAGTTCTTGACGGTAAAGAAGTTCAAATGGGTGAATTGATTCAGTACCTTCTTGACGGTGCAACTGTTCCAGAAAGACACCATACGTTGTACCAATATGACGGTTTGGATAAGCTCGATATGAAGCATGACCGTTATACAGGTAATTGGAAAGGTGTCATCAAGGGTACAGAATACACAGCAGAAAAAGACCTAACGTTACCTTACGATGTTATCCTTAAGGATGGTAAGCTTATCAAAGCAGGTGATAAGATTGCCAAAGGTAGCTCTTATGCCTTTACCTTTGAGTTCAACCAAGGCACAAATTCTGAGTTTATCAAGAAACTTGTGACTATTAAGTGGAACGAGAAAACAGGGGTATGGTCTTATGTTATCAATCAAGATTTCTTGAACTCTCTAGGAGTTAAAGGTACCTTTGATGCTGACTTCTACATCGAGGTTGAGCGTATTGAAGCTGGTGATAAGATTGAGAATACCTTCATCAATATTGTCAATGGACAAGAAATGATTGCGAAGGTAACAACCAACACTCCAGAACCACCAAAACCTGAAGAACCTGGAAAACCAAAACAATCACTGCCAAACACTGGAACAGCAGCAAGCATGCTTCCAACTTGGGGAATGTTTTTGGGATTGTTGAGTCTTGCAGGAGCTGGGCTTCGTAAGCATAAAAAATAGAACATCTAGAAATTCCCCCTCATCTATGGTATAATGAAGCCATAAAAAAGAGGGGGAAGAGAGATGAGAAAGGACACGAAAATGGATGCACATGTGACTAGAAGTGGATATAGATACTACACTCCAACTCAAAAAAAATCAGAAGTCACTAAGCCTGAAGAAGAGAAGAAGTGGAAAAAAGGCCTACGTTGGCTAGGGAAAGCCATCTGGTCAGGAATGAAGAACTTACCGAGTGTGATTGTGAGAGCTGCCGTTTTGATGGTTGCGACTCCACTCATGTTTCTCCTCTTTATCTTTAATTTGATTAAGAGCTTGATTGCGACAGCAATTGGTTGGTTTGTGTTTAAGGTAGTAGTTGCGTTTCTTGTTCTGTGTTATTGGGCATTTCTAACAAAAGAAGGAACTGCTCCAGCAAGTGTTGAACTTTGGTTTAAAGATTGGATAATGCCAGAAGGTGTTCCAATCTATCACTGGTGGGAAACGACCATTATCGTTGTCTTAGCTGTAATTACAGCCCTCTCTCTAACCTTTCGTCCAACGGATGAAACATAGTATTGAATAAACAATGTAGGTGCTAAGGAATTTTCTTAGTACCTTTTTTATAAAAAGAAAGCGAGAAAAAAATAATGGATGCAGTTGTAGATTTTATTAACAAAATTGGGAATATCGGTGGGATTATCGGTATTGGTTGGGCCGCTTGGGGTGCCTGGGACTTAGCAGTAGGAATCAAACGTGAATTGGATGACAAGAAGGATAAAGGGATCCAAAGTTTGATTTTAGGCGCTCTTCTTGGTGCCGTCCTAAAAGCACTCTTTACAGCTTTGGCAACAGGTCTTCAATCTCTTGGTTAGGATGAGAAAAAGAAGGAGGTGGTTTTATGAACCAATCCACACTTGATCAACTAACCATGAGTCTGAAAGACTATAATGAGACAGCCTATCAGCTGATGGAGACAGTTTCAGGTTCGATGGAGAAGGTAGCAATTTTGCTTCTTCTCCTTTTTATGGGAATCAACCTCATGAATTGGCACCAACAACTTAAAAGCAATGGTGGGGAGCTGTCTTTTCAGCTTTGGATTGAAGAGATCCTCAAGTATGCTATTGCACTCTTTTTTATCCTCTATGTGGATGCGATTTTTGATGCCTTGTCATGGTTGTTCAATGTTATCATTAAGTTAGTGGCCAAGAATGCCACAAATCCATTCAGTTCAGAACTACCAGACTTAAAGGGAGTTAATGCCATTGCAAAAGCTATGCTCCAGTTTATTTATTGGGTTGTGGATTTTGTCGGTCAGATATCGACTAAGTTGTTGATCCTGTTACGCTCTTTTACCCTTTACACGTATAAGGGAATCGCTAAAATTATTGTTGCTTGCTATATGGTGGATAGCTTACGCCCGATCTGCCTCGGTTTCTTTAAACTCTATGCTGCTGCTGTTCTTCAGGGATTGATTTTAGTGGTTGTGATCATGCTTTATCCAGCTATTGTAACTAATGATCTCTTGACAGTTGATAAGACTGGAGCCTGGACAAGTGCTTTAGTTGCGATAGCAAAAGGAATCATTTACATCATTATGCTCTTTGGCAGCCAACGTATGGCCAAGAATATCATGCAGGTGAACTAGGA
>NZ_JBJUSF010000050.1:0-4291 GCF_046098195.1 Streptococcus sp. ST14 | reverse complement strand
AGAAAATACATCAATTTTGATAAGTAGAAATGGTAAAAACATTGTATAGCATTTTACACAGGAGTCTGGACTTGACTGATAATTTCCTTTCATTTTTAACTTTTCTACTTCCGCTAATACTAACTATTTACCATGCTTTTTTACCTATGCATTAACTACTATTTAACCCTCTAAAAGTGGTTAGTTTTCTGCCTTCTTCTCCCCGCTACCTCACGATAGTCATGCTTGAGAATCGCTATTGAATTCATCGGTAGCGGGTGCACACGGAGGACTTACACATCAAATACACGACATGCCCGTCGTACTCAAAAAAGAAAGGACGAAATTCGTCCTTTCTCGATCTTAGCTTTTCTTCAACTCACTACAGTTGACAATGAGCCAAAGGATAGTTAATAACCTATTGAAGTGTCAAATGTTGCTAACTCCATTTATCTTCAAATTTAAATAGACACATTATCGGAGTTATCAGTAAGAAAAAATCTAACCAATTCAGATAATTCATAATATAGGATATAATACCAGCCATAACGAAAAGGTACAAAGCCGTACGATATCCTCTCTTTGGGTTTTTATCAGCCTTGGTGTTAAAAATAATGTACACACAACAAATTGCAATGAGTATAAGCTGAATCATAGTTTCATTTAACATATTAATACCCATTCCTTTTTTAAACTATTTTGGGGGTCTCAATCCAAAAGCTATAATGCCACCTACTATAGCGCCCCCTGTTGCGCAAATCAAGTAAGCTTGAGGGCCTCCAGCGATACAAGATTGTCCTGCCTGAAATGCACCCGACAAGGCTCCTACAACTACATCTCCTCCCAATCCACCTCCAGAAATATTACTTAATTCTTGATTGTCTACTATTTTGTAATCAAACATAATTTCTACTCCCTTCTATGGCCAAATATTATCAGCAATTGCAGTAAAAGTACCACCAAGTTTAGCTCCAGCCCAAGCACAGCCAGCAGTCATAGCCCATGCGGAACCACCAGTAAGGAGCCCTCCTACCGTACACATAGCAACTCCGATACCTGCTCCATAGACAGCTCCTTTTCCTACTGTTCCCCAATCAGTTCCTCCCTCAATGCTAGCCAGCATTTCAGTATCCATAATCTTAAATTGTTCCATCATTTTTGTATTCATATCGTATATAACTTTTCAGTTACGGAACAAGTTTAATATAAAAATTATCAAAAAAACATAGGCAATGAAGAGAAAAAATAATTTATCATAGATTAGAAATAATATGACAAAACAATTCAATGATGTTAATTCAATAGTCTTTTGTTTTTTATCAGAGGTACTTATAGATAGATAAATAAGATATGTTTGGAAAGCGAAGAGAATTATATAGAATACAGCCTTCATAAAATATATCTTCCATTTTTATGATGTAGCACTATAGGCTAAATATCCACAAATCAATGCTCCTCCAATTCCTCCTATTGCAGCGCCCCATGGTCCTAGAAACTTCCCATATTTCACTCCACCCGCTGCACAACCTAAAGCAGCAACTACAGCCGCTCCTCCGGAATTACCTCCATAAATCTCACTTAACATTGTTTCATCTACATTATAATAAGTATTCATACAAATCTCCTTTTATCAAAATCCACCCGTTGCACCTGTTACTCCTGCCCAAAGAGCCACACCAAATTTAGCTCCTATGTATCCACATGCTCCCATAAATGGCGCTCCAACACCACTCGCAGCACAAATGGCTGTTCCTAAGCCCCAGCCACCAAAAGCTGCACCACCACCTTCTAAGACATTAGTTTGCCAATTATTCTTGCCTCCTTCAATACTGGATAACATAGTTATATCCATTTCATGAAATTGTCCTATCATTTTTGTATCCATAACGAATACCTCCATTTTAATCTTAATTTTAATTTTTGTCCTGTTGCAACTTTGACAAGTTTAGTATATCACTGTATATTATATTTTTTCATCCAAATCTTGAATTGCCATCGAAACGTCTTGAATTGTTAAAAAATTTAAAAAGCAAGCATTAAAAACATGCTTGCCCTTTCACTCTTGTCTATAGGCAAATTCTAGCCATATGTTATTACAAACAAATAATATCATTGCACCTGTTTACCATCTATTTTTATTTATGAATTTTTTGTTTCACTTTAATCATTATAGAAGCCATAAAAAACGCGACAGCTAGCCGAATCAGTTGGTAACTTTCTTCCTCTCCTGTTTTCGGTAATAATTTTTCATTCGAAGTAATAGATTCGCTTACATAATCAGTCCCCTTAACATCAGTTAAAGAAGTTTTATTTTCTTGAGCAACATCAAAAATAGGTTTGGGAGTTTCCAATTGATTCTTATTGTCTAACATTGCTAAATTGCCAGATTGAGTAGTTTTAGCTTTAGAAGTTGAGTTTGTACTCTCCACTTTCCCACTATTTTCGCTATTAGAATTGGAATTAGCATTGGATATTTTCATTTCGGTTCTTTTTTCATCACTCATACCTTTGCTGTCACTCACAACCTTGTCACTAATACTCATGCTGTCATTTCTGGTTTTCTCATCACGGACACTTTCAGTTACTGTCTCTTCAGAAGATTTCACTGTCTCCGCTTGCTTAGGTGAGTTTCTCGAGTACATATAATCATACACCTGTTGTGCAGTTGCTCCGCCACCAACCCATCCAGATATCGGATGTCCATTTTTTAAATACAAAATTGTTGGTGTTCCTGGAATACCGACTTTTTTAAATAGAAACTCTCTCGCTTCCCCATCAAAATCCTTACCATCCAAATCATAATACTCTAACTTCTTTTCAATCAAGTTATTAAATTCTTTCAATTCAGGAGAAAATTGACGACAATGAGAGCAAGTTTTTCTACCAAAATAAATAGTATGTTCCAATTGGTCCTCTGTAAAAGATTGACGTACAGCTTCAATATCTACCTTTTTAAAGTCCGCAACATTCTGTTCATACTCTTCGGGATTTACAACGGAAGGTTTATGCTCCACCTTTTCCTTAGCCGATGGCAAATCTGGTGCCACAAGAGAACTGTCATTCGCCCGAATAGATGAAGTAGTAGGCTGTTCTTCTGCATATACAACACCCGTAGTAATAGATGCAAATACAAGTGGTACAAGTAATAGCGATTTTATCTTTTGTTTCTTCATAAGAATACTCCTTTACATTTGTTATCTTTATCTTACCTTATTTAAGATTACAAATTCATATAAATCTTAAATGGTCATCGAAACATCTTGAATTGCAAAAAATTCATTATAAAAGGGTAAGTATTTCAAAAACACTTACCCCTTTATACTTCATCAAGCTCTACTTTTTATAATACTTCAAGCCCCAAATGAGTAAAAACATGACAACCAAGCAGAGAATAGCGCCAATATAAGCGATTATTTGTTGGTAAGATTCTCCTGCTGTAATACCTCTATACAAACAAATGATAGACATAAAGCCTGTCAAGCCGATATACATGAGTTGATTGGTTCTAGGACTAACCAAATCATCATCTTCAAACTCTCTTATCCTCATTTCCCTAGTGAGATAAACAGTAGCCAAAATAGAAGCCAAGTTAATAACTACTAAAAGAAATTGGAAAACTACGGAAAAATTTAAAAACTGACGAGATAGAAATAGATAAGTAGAAACAACCAAAGGTATCTGTCCGAACAACAACCTCACTAAGAAAACATTGTGTTTTGTTGCAAAGATTTTTTTCATTACTATCTCCTTTCATATGCTAACAGGTAAGTGCACCACCAATCCCACCTAGTACAGCACCAATTGCTCCTGTTCCTATAGCATATGGTCCCAATAGAAATGTCGAACCATAAGTTGTTGCATACCCATCAAGTGCGCCATACGCAATCCCTGCTCCACAAGCAATTGTTCTTCCCCAATCAATATCTCCACCTTCAACGCAAGCAAGCATTTCATTATCCATAACAGAAAATTGTGACATCATTTTTGTATCCATGACAAATACTCCTTTTTTATTTTTAATTTTTGTCCTGTTGCAACCTTGACAGTTTAAGTATAGCACTGTTTTTAAAATTTTCTTATCTAAATCTTGAATTGTCATCGAAACGCCTTGAATTAGCTTTTTATTTCAAATCACCTCTAAATTTTTTAAAAAAAGACAGTTTCTAATCACTTTTTTACCATTCAGGAAATTTCAATGACTATTCAAGATTTTATAAAATATGAACTTATTTTTATGGCATAATATACCTATCTACTATATGAAAGGAATTGCCAATGACTTCTTATAAACGTACATTTGTTCCTCAAATAG
>NZ_JBJUSF010000004.1:0-112589 GCF_046098195.1 Streptococcus sp. ST14 | reverse complement strand
TAATACTACAGCGTTTCGGTTTATTTTCTTGTTACTATTTGATATAGATATTCAATTTTCAATGTGCATTACTTGGTGATCTCTCACCAATGGAGCCTAGCGGGATCGAACCGCTGACCTCCTGCGTGCAAAGCAGGCGCTCTCCCAGCTGAGCTAAGGCCCCACAAGACCTCTCAAGACTAAACAAGACCAATGTGCAGTTCCTTATCCTTAGAAAGGAGGTGATCCAGCCGCACCTTCCGATACGGCTACCTTGTTACGACTTCACCCCAATCATCTATCCCACCTTAGGCGGCTGGCTCCTAAAAGGTTACCTCACCGACTTCGGGTGTTACAAACTCTCGTGGTGTGACGGGCGGTGTGTACAAGGCCCGGGAACGTATTCACCGCGGCGTGCTGATCCGCGATTACTAGCGATTCCGACTTCATGTAGGCGAGTTGCAGCCTACAATCCGAACTGAGACTGGCTTTAAGAGATTAGCTTGCCGTCACCGGCTTGCGACTCGTTGTACCAGCCATTGTAGCACGTGTGTAGCCCAGGTCATAAGGGGCATGATGATTTGACGTCATCCCCACCTTCCTCCGGTTTATTACCGGCAGTCTCGCTAGAGTGCCCAACTGAATGATGGCAACTAACAATAGGGGTTGCGCTCGTTGCGGGACTTAACCCAACATCTCACGACACGAGCTGACGACAACCATGCACCACCTGTCACCTCTGTCCCGAAGGAAAACTCTATCTCTAGAGCGGTCAGAGGGATGTCAAGACCTGGTAAGGTTCTTCGCGTTGCTTCGAATTAAACCACATGCTCCACCGCTTGTGCGGGCCCCCGTCAATTCCTTTGAGTTTCAACCTTGCGGTCGTACTCCCCAGGCGGAGTGCTTAATGCGTTAGCTGCGGCACTAAACCCCGGAAAGGGTCTAACACCTAGCACTCATCGTTTACGGCGTGGACTACCAGGGTATCTAATCCTGTTTGCTCCCCACGCTTTCGAGCCTCAGCGTCAGTTACAAGCCAGAGAGCCGCTTTCGCCACCGGTGTTCCTCCATATATCTACGCATTTCACCGCTACACATGGAATTCCACTCTCCCCTCTTGCACTCAAGTTAAACAGTTTCCAAAGCGTACTATGGTTAAGCCACAGCCTTTAACTTCAGACTTATCTAACCGCCTGCGCTCGCTTTACGCCCAATAAATCCGGACAACGCTCGGGACCTACGTATTACCGCGGCTGCTGGCACGTAGTTAGCCGTCCCTTTCTGGTAAGATACCGTCACAGTGTGAACTTTCCACTCTCACACTCGTTCTTCTCTTACAACAGAGCTTTACGATCCGAAAACCTTCTTCACTCACGCGGCGTTGCTCGGTCAGACTTCCGTCCATTGCCGAAGATTCCCTACTGCTGCCTCCCGTAGGAGTCTGGGCCGTGTCTCAGTCCCAGTGTGGCCGATCACCCTCTCAGGTCGGCTATGTATCGTCGCCTTGGTGAGCCGTTACCTCACCAACTAGCTAATACAACGCAGGTCCATCTGGTAGTGATGCAATTGCACCTTTTAAGCAAATGTCATGCAACATCTACTCTTATGCGGTATTAGCTATCGTTTCCAATAGTTATCCCCCGCTACCAGGCAGGTTACCTACGCGTTACTCACCCGTTCGCAACTCATCCAGAGAAGCAAGCTCCTCCTTCAGCGTTCTACTTGCATGTATTAGGCACGCCGCCAGCGTTCGTCCTGAGCCAGGATCAAACTCTCATTAAAAGTTTGAGTTCTCACTCATTTCTGTCACTGACAGATTTATTGTTTTTTCATTGTTCAGTACTATAACCTTAGTTATAGTGCCCTGCACATTGGTTCGTCTTGTTCAGTTTTCAAAGGTCTTTGTCACTCATTCTCTCAAGCGACAACTATATTAGTATATCACAGCTACCTGCCTCTGTCAACAGATTTTTTAAACTTTTTTCAAGTTTTTTTAACCGCAATACACCATAGTCCGTACGGGATTCGAACCCGTGTTACCGCCGTGAAAAGGCGGTGTCTTAACCCCTTGACCAACGGACCTGAGCTTTTCAACTCTTTCTATTATACCTACTTTTTTACCTTTGTCAAGGACTTTTTTCAGTGAATTTAATTTTTTCTTTTCTTCACTAATTTAACCACTGCTTCTGTCCGTGCAGTGTGGGGAAACATATCGACCGACTGGATATACTGGAGGTCATAGACTTTTACTAGTTTAACCAAATCTCGTGCCAAGGTCGAAACATTGCAGGATACATAGACCATTTTGTCTGGAACATAGGTTAGGATGGTATCTAATAACTTGTCATCTAAACCCGTTCGAGGAGGGTCGACTATCAGGGCATCCGCTCGGTAGCCATCACATTAGAACATAAAAAGAGAGGTTGAACCTCTCTAAATTTATTTTTCTTCACTCATTTTTGATTTCACTTCATCATAAGATAGTGCATGGGATTCCTCTTCTACTGTCTCAGGCATCTTTCCTGTTTCGTAAAGAGATTTAATCTGTGTACTATCTAATGTTTCGAACTTCAATAACGCTTCTGCAATCAGTTTGTGAGTTTCACGATTTGACTGAATGATTTCAGCAGCTTTGTTTCGTGCCTCATTTAATAATGAACGAACTTCCTCATCAATCTCATAGGCTGTTTGCTCTGAAATTGATTTTTGAGGACTTTGTGCACCAAACATAGCATGATTACCTTCATATTGAACTGGGCCAAGTTTTTCACTCATACCGTATTCAGTGACCATTGCACGAGCCATCTGTGTAGCTTGTTCAAAGTCATTTGAAGCTCCTGTCGTTTGGACATTAAAGATAATCTCTTCAGCTACACGACCACCCATCAAACCTGCCAATTGCTCTTTCATGTCTTCTTTAGATAGAAGCATTTGATCCTCTTTCGGAAGTGCAATCATGTAGCCACCTGCACGTCCACGTGGTACAATGGTAACTTTATGAACAACACGGGCATTTGACAAGACTAAACCAACAATGGTATGTCCAGCCTCATGATAAGCAACCAATTCACGTTCTCTTTGTGATACTGTTTTATCTTTCTTAGATGGTCCAGCAATCACTCTGTCCTCTGCCTCATCAATATCTGAAGCATCAATGATTGATTTGTTGCGACGAGCAGCAACTAATGCCGCTTCATTTAGAACATTTTCTAAGTCAGCTCCCACAAATCCTGGGGTTTGTTGGGCAACTAGTTTCAAATCAACATCGTCTGCCAGAGGTTTATTTTTAGCATGAACTTTCAAGATTGCTTCACGACCTTTAACATCAGGGCGACCAACTAAGACTTTTCTATCAAAACGTCCTGGACGGAGAAGAGCTGGATCTAGAACATCTGAACGGTTCGTCGCAGCGATAACGATGATTCCTTCATTTCCCTCAAAACCATCCATCTCAATCAAGAGTTGGTTCAAGGTTTGTTCACGTTCATCATTTCCTCCACCAAGACCGACACCACGTTGGCGACCAACGGCATCAATTTCATCGATAAAGATGATGGCTGGCGCTGCTTTTTTTGCATCCTCAAAAAGAGAACGAACACGGCTTGCACCAACTCCGACAAACATTTCTACAAAGTCAGAACCTGAGATACTAAAGAATGGAACTCCTGCTTCTCCAGCAACTGCCTTAGCAAGTAAGGTCTTACCTGTTCCCGGAGGTCCCTCTAAAAGAACACCTGCAGGAATACGCGCACCAAGTTTTGTAAATCGTTTTGGATCTTTTAGAAATTCAACAACTTCTACTAATTCTTGTTTTTCTTCCTCGGCACCAGCAACATCCGAGAAACGTACCTTGATATCTTCTTTGTTTGCAGCTTTAGCCTTGCTACGTCCAAAACTCATTGGATTTCGGCCACTATTTCCTCCCATATTTCCCATCATAGAGAATAGGAAGAAGAAAAGAATAGCAAATGGCACAACAGAGACAAGGATATTGATCCACATACCGCTTGAACTCTCATGTTTGACTGTTACTTCTGCCTGATGTTCCGAAGCAATTTTTTGCAATTCTGAAACTGTTGAATCAGACGGAAGAATAGTACTTGAGAATCTTTCTACTGTTGTAGCTGTAGGAGTGAAAAATTGAATTCCTGTTTCTTCTTTACTAGTCTTAGGATTTTTATAAACACCAGACACTTCAATGATGCTACCATTTGGCTGATAGGTTAATTCTTTTACATTGTCTGCTGTAATTTCTTTTACCAGTTCTGTATAGTTAATTTTTTCGCTTCGTCCAGCAGTATTTCCAGAGTAAAAATACTGGAATCCTGTCACTAGGAAGAAGATAATTAACAAGTAGAGAAATGGGTTTCTAACTAAACCATTATTTTGTTTTTTCATTAAAGATAAATCTTTCTAATTTGAATAAACTTCTTCTTTCAATACTCCAACATAAGGAAGGTTACGATAATTTTCTTTATAGTCCAAACCATAACCTACTACAAACTCATTTGGAATAGTAAAACAAGTATAATCCGCTTCAATTTCAACAACACGTCCCTCTGGTTTGTCTAACAAAGTCGCGATTTTAACAGAAGCTGCTTCTCTTGCAATAAACATATCTCTCAAATTCTTCAAAGTTTGACCTGTATCGATGATATCCTCTACAAATAAGACATGTCTTCCTTTGATATCTTGAGTCACGTCTTGCTTGATATTGATGACACCACTACTTGCTGTTCCACCATGGTAACTAGATACCATCATGAAGTCCATCTCAATATGCGTATCAATATGTTTGACCAATTCAGCCATAAAAGGAATCGATCCTTTTAGAATTCCAATAAGAATTGGATTTTCCCCCTCATATTCTTTTGTTAATTGTGCACCTAGCTTTTTAGCTGCTTCTGTAATTTCATCATGTGAAACGAGGATTTTTTTAATATCGTGTTCTAACATCTTTTTACCTATCTATTTTTTCTATATAAATTACAGTGTTCATTATATCATTTTTCGTGTTTTTACTCAAATCACTGGTCGCAATTCCTAAAATTGAGACAATTTCTCCAAATTGCTCAATAATAGGGATTGTTTTTCGTTTTTCAATAGGGATTTTCAAATCTATAAATAAACGTCTCAGTTTCTTTCGATGACCATTTAGGATAATAATATCGCCAGGTTTTCGACATCTAATATGTACAGATGTTTCCCGTGAAACTGTTACTTTTTGAACAAAATCCCCTTCAATAGGGATACCAAAGGAAAATAAATAGCCCATATATCGAACTTGATTTTGATAGTGTAACACAAGTTCATCTTCCTTTTCATCAGCCTGTGGACTGATTTTGCAAACTCGAAAATTCTGATACTCCTTTATCAATTCATAACCATTTTTAAGAGAATGGCGATACTGGCTTTTCCTTGCTAAAATCTGTTGAAGTTCAGCAAACTGAGCCTTTGTCAGATTTAAGTCTGGAAATTGATTAAGATAGTTCTGGAGCAAGATTCCTTGAGTTTGTTGAGAGTATGAAAATAGCTCATTCAAATCTTCCACATCAATTTGTTTCGAAAGCTCCGTTATTGTTGCTTGGTAATCTGAAATTTCCCTTCCTAAATCTAAAAGGGCGGATTTAAGACGAGGATTTTCTTTTTCAAGTTCTGGTAAATACCTATTCCGAATGCGATTGCGAAAATAGGTATTTTCCTGATTTGTTTGATCTTCGAAATGAAAAATTGGTGGAAAATCTTTTTTATGAAAAGGCAGCAAGGGACGGATAATTTCAATATCATCAACTACTTGACTTTCTTTTATTCCTGTTAAATGGCGTAGTCGACTTCCTCGAATCAAGCGCATCAAAATCGTTTCAACCTGATCATCTGCATGGTGGGCAGTGACCAAGGCAGTCGCTCCAACCTCTTTCATAATTTTCCTAAAAAAATCATAACGAAACTCTCGAGCACGCGCTTCTGAAAAGTCTCCTGAAAAGCTTGTGATATAAATAGGAAGTTCAGCTGCATCAGCTAACTTCCTTAGTTCATTTTCCTCCCAATCAGATTCCCTTCTCTGCTTGTGATTGACATGTGCTAAAATCAACTCAATTCCCAACTCATTTTGATAAGTAGACAATAGCTGGAATAAAAACATTGAATCCAGTCCGCCAGACAAAGCTAACACGACTTTCGAATGTTTTTTGAAATACTCTTTTCGGAGAAAATGATTTAAAAAATCCCGTTCCCTCATTTTAGAACCTCATAGACATCCTTAGCTATCTTAGCAATAGTATCATAATCAGAATTTTTGGTAAAAATAGAAAGAACGAAAGGAGAATCCGTATAAATAATGGCAGTGTCATGTTTAAACTCATCGGCATCTCCAATTTTATGAGCTACCTTAACCGAAACACCTTTTGCGATTCGTTGGTTGTCAAAATCAGTCTTACCTAGAGACTCTAAGACAAAACCATTCTGATTATAAATAGCTTCCATGACTTTTCCAGCCATTTTTGAAGAAGTTAGTTTATCATTCACATCCCAATCTTCGCCCATAATGGTGGACATTTTTTCTTTGAAAGCCCCGTCAGATTGATTGGTCACGTAATAACCTAAAATATTATGAGCAACATTATCAGACTCTTTTGTTACCTTGGTAATTAACTGTTGAAGACTGTATTCTTTGTTATCTTCTTTTTTAGGTAAGCTACCACTACCTTCTGGTTTATAGGACCCAGGGAAACTATTTACTTCCGGGACATACTTGAAGCTACTGTCTAACGTATACTCTCCTTGATTTATCTTATCTTGAGCGTAATAAAGATAGGCTAGTTTCAAGATGCTAGCTGCATAAAGTTTGCTGTCTTCATTCACCCCAGCCTCTTTACCTGTACTCAGTTGTTTAACATAAATAGAATAATTTTCATTCTGATAGTTGTTTGATAAAACTTCTTGAACCTTCTGGATGCGATTGTCTTCTTCTGAGGTGAGCTCTTTTGATACCCACCCAACTTGATCAATATGAAGAAATTCTTGTCCCTCAGCAAAGAGAGTTCTATCCACCGTTACGCGTTGATAGGGAGAGAGGGATGAAGAAATTTCTTTCGCATCATAGGGGCTGTTATAGATAACAAACCCTGGCTCCAACCATACTTGTCTATTTTGAGTTTGAACTTGACTTTGATCATAGATTAAACGCTTATCTGCAAGGATAAACTGGTGATTATCTAATTTAAAAACAGGAACACCTTGTCTATTCAAACGCCATTCTACTATTTTAAAGGTGGTTCCAGGAGTCAATTTACCAGACTCTTTAACAAGATCCTCATTAGCATAGACGGCTGTTTCTCCATATACCATTGGGGATTCCAGAGTTTCTTTATAGTAGAATCCATAATCAGACTCAGTTAGATAATAAATTTCTTGCGAAGAGTAAGGAAGCTGTTTTTCTGTGCTAACTACTCTTGAGGTTATGATAAAAGCAGGTAGCAATAAAACTACTAAGAACTTACGCATTCTTCTCTTCCCTTTCTTCTTGTAATCGTAATAAATGGTTTTTAGCTGCCAATTCCTCTAATTTTTCATCTGATAAACTTAAAAATTGCTCAACAACTTCCAATAAATTTTCCATGACATTACCTCGGAAGCAAATCAGGAATTGTGTAAATTGCTTCTCGTTTCTTTGAGTAATAGTACTTGGCGCGTGCATATTTTGCTACATAGTCTTCATCTTTCAACTTTGCAGCAAAAGCAGATTCCTTATCCTTTTCGTCACTAAGAGTTTGGTACTGCTCTTTCAACTCTGTTAATTGCTGACGTCGTTGCAGTAACTGATCATAGCTTTGGGCCAAGTTATAAGTTGGTAAAATAAACAACAAGATCATCAAAATAAGGACCCAACCCATAAAACGATTTCGTTTTTGTCTCTCCTTCATCAGGTAACGACGACGTTGATGTTCATTTTGAATAAAAGAATTATTCATCTGTACAATATTTTTAGACATTTTCTTCTACCCGTGTTTCACTGAGAATTTCATACATACCTGCTGCATCTTCTTTTTTTGTACTATCTTTCATCTCTAGTACTTTAACAAGCAACAACTTATTTCCAAAGCGAATTTCAACTTGGTCATCAACTTTCAAATCCGTTGAACTTTTGGCCAAGATTCCGTTCACCTTGATTCTACCTTTATCTGCTACTTCTTTTGCGACTGTGCGACGCTTAATAATTCGTGATACTTTTAAATACTTGTCTAATCTCATTTTTATTACCTCAAATTATTATTGTACCATTTTTATCCTTTTTATAGAAGAAAAATGTTAAATGGGATTTGCTTCCTTTGATTCTTTTATCTCTAATAAACTTTCTCCAAAAATCAGCAAACCTTCTAAAATTTCATAATCCTTCTTGTTTCGGACATCAAATACAACTTCCATTAATCCCTTATTCTCAGCTATGGCTGCTTTTAAGTTCGTTGTGGATAAGGCTTTAAAATAATCTTGAGCCAAGAATAGTCGTTGAGTGACTTTTTCAAATTGAACTGTAATCTTATTTTCTTTTCTTTCCACACGTTCTACAAATACCTTGTCAAAATATGACTTAACCAAACCAATCTCTAAAAGGTATGCTACTACGTCTGGGTATTCTCCAAAGCGGTCCATCAACTCTTCTTGTAGTTCTTCATAGTTGACACGATTGTCAATTTGACGAATTTTCTTGTAAATTTCAATCTTATGTCGTTGGTCAGAAATATAAGTGTCAGGAAGATAAGCATCAATTTGTAAAATCAACTCAGCATTTCCTTTGATTCTTTTATTCCCATTACCGTTCCGTTTAGCAATAGCTTCCTCTAATAACTGTGAATACAATTCAAAACCAACAGAATCAATGAAACCAGACTGCGATTTTCCTAGGAGATTTCCTGCTCCACGAATCGAAAGATCTCGCATCGCAATCTTAAATCCAGAGCCCAATTCTGTAAATCCCTTAATCGCTTCTAATCTCTTCTCAGAAACTTCACTAATTGATTTTTCTGGACGATACATGAGATAAGCATAAGCAATACGATTACTACGACCGACTCTTCCTCTTAATTGATACAAGGTTGACAAGCCCATATGGTCTGCATTTTCAATAAATAAGGTATTGGCATTTGGAATGTCTACCCCTGTCTCAATAATAGTAGTTGTCACCAAAATATCATACTGACCTTCAATGAAATCAAGTAGAGTATTTTCCAACTGAATTTCACTCATTTGTCCATGAACATACCCAATCGAAGCCTCTGGAATCAACTCCTGTAATTCCGAAACCTTCTGGTCAATCGTGTCAACCTTATTGTAAAGATAGTAAATTTGACCTCCACGCTCCATTTCACGCAAGACAGCATCACGAATGACACTATCATTCTTCTCCAATACATAGGTTTGAACAGGATAGCGATTGGTTGGAGGAGTTTCAATAACAGACAAATCTCGGATTCCCAGCATAGACATGTGGAGAGTACGAGGGATTGGTGTTGCTGTTAAGGTTAGGACATCTACTTGTTTTTTTAGTTCTTTCAAAGTTTCCTTATGCTTAACACCGAATCGCTGTTCCTCATCAATAATCATCAAGCCCAAATCAGAAAACACAACATCTTTTGACAAAACACGATGCGTTCCAATCAAAATATCGACTTGGCCATTCTTTAATTTTTCAAGTGTCTCTGCCTGTTCTTTTTTACTTCTAAAGCGACTCAACACATCGATATTAACAGCAAAATTTTGAAATCGTTCCTTAAAATTCGTATAGTGTTGTTGTGCTAAAACTGTTGTCGGAACTAGAACGACAACCTGTTTGTGATCATTGACTGCCTTAAAAGCTGCACGCATTGCAACTTCAGTCTTCCCAAAACCAACATCCCCAACTAAAAGTCGATCCATGGGGTGAGAATCCTGCATATCTCTCTTGATTTCCTCAATACTACGAAGTTGATCATCCGTTTCAACGTAAGGGAAAGCATCATCAAAAGCATGTTGATCATCATCATCAGCTGAGAACGCAAAACCCTTCAACTGACTACGCTCAGAATAAAGCTTGATTAAATCGTCAGCTATATCCTCTACTTGGTTCTTAACTTTTTGCTTGGCCTTTTTGAAATGACCATCATTTAATTTATTAAGTTTTGGCGCTTTCCCATCACTTGAAACATATTTGGACAGTAACTGAATCTGCTCTACTGGGATGGAGATTTGGTCACCATTTTGATACTGTACACTGACATAATCACGGTGAATACCTTGGATTTCAATTGTTTCGATTCCTAGATATTGACCAATTCCATGGATATGGTGAACAACGTAGTCCCCTTTTTCAAGTTCATTATAATCTTTTAATCGCTCTGCATTTGAAGCATGTTGTCTTCTAAACCGACGTTTTAATTTCTTTTGAAAAATCTCATGTTCAGTAATCAAGAGAATTTTTTCATCTACAAAATGAAAACCATGTCTTAGATTACCCTCAATCAAGTTTACAGATTCTTTACAGATACTTGACTTATCTTTGGAATCCAATTTGATCTGGTATTCCTCTAAAACATCTTCTAATGTTTTACTGCCCATTGAATTGCTAGACTGCAAAACAATGGTGTAGTCCATTTTTTTGTATCGCTCAATTTCTTCTTTAAGAAAAGAAAACTGATTGAAAAACTCTTGCATGGGGTATTGATTAAATTGATAAATGTAATCAAACTTAAGATTTCCTAAGCCCTTTTGCAGATTGGAGAAAAAGGTAACTGGACTTTGTTTTTTATAGGTTTGCTCTGTATCTGCAAAATACTGCATCCCAGAAAATGATTTACCATTCTGTAAATCTTCTGTAAAGTATTGTGCCAATTCTCTTTCAAAGGATTCATACTGATTCATCAATTTTTGATAGTCATCAAAGAATACTGGTGTATCTTTTTCAATATAATCAAATACAGTCCATGTTTTATCGTAACATAAGGACAAAAACTTTCGACTATCTGAATGTACTTGTTTTTGATGAAAACTTGACAAAATCTCTTCCAAATATGATTTTAAAATTGATGATAGAGTCTTTGAAATTTGCTTTTCTAAAGCTGACTGTCCTCGTTGATAATCTTTTTCTCTCAAAAGTATGTCGCTAGCTGGAAAGATAGTGAGGTTTGTCTGATTTTCTTTCGATAATTGTGTTTCGACTTCAAAAGTACGAATACCATCTACTTCATCGCCAAAAAACTCGATTCGGAAAGGTTCTAACTGAGACATCTCAAAAATATCTAAAATGTCTCCTCGAATACTAAACTCACCTTGTGTCTGTACTTGAGTAACTTTTCGATATCCAATTTCCTTTAACCGGTGAAGTAGCTCGTGTTGGTCATATTCTTCGCCAACTGCAATTTTTATAGTACTTTCTTTAAATCTAGTCGGAGAGGGTAAAATTAACCGACTCGCTGCGATATTACAAACTAAAATCCCTTTCTTAGACGGATCACTCAAAAAACGCAAGGCCTCAACCCGCGAAATGATTTTTTCTTGCGAAGACATCAAAAACTCTACCATAGGAGAGTCATCAACCAAAAATGGATAGACAAGTTCCTCTCCTAAGAGAGAAAGAAGATCACTGATAATTCGTTCTGCTTCTCCATAAGTTGAAGTCAGTAACACAATCTT
Organism: Streptococcus sp. ST14; assembly: GCF_046098195.1. Classification (NCBI taxonomy): domain Bacteria; kingdom Bacillati; phylum Bacillota; class Bacilli; order Lactobacillales; family Streptococcaceae; genus Streptococcus; species Streptococcus sp. ST14. The sequence goes on along the minus strand of NZ_JBJUSF010000004.1, from coordinate 100,946 downwards.
ATTTTCTTTTTCTAGACTGCTTGCAATTGCAAGAGCCTTGGTAGAAGTTGATAAACCAAGTATTAGTTGTCTTTTCTTATCTATCAGATTTTGATGCCATTTTTTTATCTGGTCATTTTCTGAGAATAAATCTAATAAAGTCACCATTTAGCCGTTATACCTCTGCATTGTTTTCTCAAAGTTTTTCTCTTGTAAATAGTAGTTTACAGCATCGTCAACCTTGTCAATAGACTGTAAAATACCCACACAGTCATCCTGATCAAACTTACTTAAAACATGATGAACAACTGACATGCCTTTTTTAGGTCTTCCAATACCTATTTTAACACGGTTAAATACTTGGGTTCCAATATGTTGAATAATAGACTTGATCCCATTATGCCCACCTGCTGAGCCCTTTGCTCTTAAACGAATTTTTCCGACTTCCATGTCAAGGTCGTCGTAAATAACGAGTAAATCTTCAATATCCAAACCATAGTAAGTCAATAAAGCATGAACTGCTTTTCCACTTTCATTCATAAAGGTCGTTGGTTTGACCAGATAAATTTTTTCTCCATTGAAGAAAAAAGAAGCTAGGTCAGCTTGAAATATCTTGTCATGTGTAAAGGTGACATTTTGTTTTTTAGCTAGTTGGTCAATCAACATAAAGCCAACATTGTGCTTGGTTTCAAAATATTTATCTCCTGGATTTCCTAATCCAACAAGTAATTTAGTCATTTATTTTCCTTTCAAAAGCCAAAAGGGTTGGAATTTTTTTCCAACCTAATTGACACTATTTATTAAATGTTATTAAACGTTAAAGCGGAATTCCATGATATCGCCATCTTGAACGATATATTCTTTTCCTTCTTCACGCAAGCGCCCAGCTTCTTTTACAGCCTTTTCAGATCCGTATTTCACTAGATCCTCATATGACATGGTTACTGCACGAATAAAACCTTTTTCAAAGTCTGAGTGGATGATACCAGCTGCTTGAGGAGCTTTCATCCCTCGCTTAAAGGTCCAAGCACGGACTTCTTTTTCACCAGCTGTGAAGTAAGTTCCGAGTCCAAGCAAGTGGTAAGCTGCACGAGTCAACTTATCAACACCTGATTCTGTCAAGCCAAGTGCTTCAAGAAACTCTTGCTTATCCTCATCGTCTAACTCAGAAATTTCTTCCTCAGCACGCGCAGAAATAACTACCACCTCAGCATTTTCTGTCGCTGCAAATTCTCGAATTTGCTTCACATAGTCGATAGAATCTGGATCTGAAACGACATCTTCATCCACATTAGCAACATAAAGAACTGGTTTAGTAGTCAAAAGGAAAAGACCCTTAACAACTTTTTGTTCCTCATCTGTGAATTCAATGGTACGAGCTGATTTTCCATCTTCAAGAACTGGTTTAATTTTTTGAAGAACGTTAAACTCTGCTACTGATTCTTTATCTTTTTGCGTACGTGCCATCTTTTCTACACGCGCATAGCGCTTATTGACTGATTCTAAGTCAGCAAGAATCAATTCTAGGTTAATGGTATCAATATCTGCAAGTGGATCCACAAAGGCGTCTTCACGTCCTTGCTCGCGCATCACATTTTCATCATCAAAAGCACGAACTACGTGAACAATCGCGTCTACTTCACGGATATTGGCCAAGAATTTATTACCTAGACCTTCTCCTTTTGAAGCTCCTTTTACAATCCCTGCAATATCTGTAAACTCAAAGGTTGTTGGGACTGTCTTTTTAGGTGTAATCGTTTCTGTTAATTTTTGTAGGCGTTCATCTGGAACTTCCACCATCCCAACGTTTGGATCAATAGTCGCAAATGGGTAGTTTGCCGCCTCTGCTCCTGCTTTTGTAATTGCATTAAAAAGGGTTGATTTACCAACGTTTGGCAAACCAACGATGCCTGCTGTTAAAGCCATAGTTTCTCATTCTCCGTTCTCATTTCAATCCCTAACATTATAACACAAAAAGGGAAAACTTGCTAACCCTCTAACTAAGGGTTCTTAGTCAATAATCTTATTCATTTTTCGTTCAAAATCATAGCGACTCATCATGACAAGGTGGTCACAATTGCTACACTTTATTTTGATATCTGCCCCTACACGTGTAATTTCCCAACGATTAGCCTTTTTTCCTGTTGACTTGATGGTACAAGCGTGTGGTTTTTTCATCTCAACAAAATTTCCAACTTGATACATACTACTCTCCTTTTCTTTTTTGATTATATCATAAAAGAGGCGAGCCAGGCTCAACCTCTTTCACTTAATTTGTTCGAACTGGTGTGATAAGCTGCATGAAATCTTCGTCAGTATCTGCTGGCACAAGAGTAAATGGACGAACTGATGAGATAAAGCTAATAGTCACCTTTTCGCTATTTAAAGCCTTGAGGGAATCAATCAAGTAAGTTGGGTTAAAACTAATAGTCAAATCATCCCCGGTCACCTGCTCCGTATCGATTTCTTCGTTTACTTTACCAACCTCTGGAGAGTGAACATGGGCGCTAACAACTCCACCTTTAATTTCAAGCTTCACAGTACCATTTTGAGTCGCACTTGATAAGAGACGTGCACGCTCCATAGATTGACGCAAATTAACCACATCAAAAGTAATTGTAGTTTTAAAGTCTGTTGGAATCAAGCGATCTGTATCAGGATAGTTACCTTCTAACAAACGAGTATAGAAGCTAATATTTTCGCTTCTAAAGAGGATTTGATTGTTGGCAAAGAAAATCTCTACAGTTTCAATATCATCTGTAAATACCGCTGAAAATTCGCGTAGAGAGCGGCTAGGAATCACCACATCGAAATCATCACCATTTTTTTCAAGAGTCAATTTCTTCTGGCTAAGGCGATGAGAGTCTGTCGCAACTGTTTTTAGTTCCTTGTGTTTGCTCAATACAAAATGAACACCTGTTAAGATTGGACGACTTTCTTGTGTACTTGCAGCAAATGCTGTTTCATTGATAATTTTCTTGAGTAGTTTGGTTTCAAGAACCAAAGGTGTGCTTGCTGAAATTTCTTGGATTCGTGGGTACTGTTCGCTATCTTTTCCTTTTAGAGTAATTTCTGATTTGCCACTGGTTAAGACAATTTGTTTTTGTTCAATCTCTTTGAAATCTAGCGTTACATCTGGAAGACTAGATACCACATTGATAAAGAAAGAAGCTTCAAGAAGAATTGAACCCAAAGAAGTGATCAAGAGACCAGCATCTTCATTCTTTTGAGAAATGAAATTTTCAATAGAAATTTGACCGTTTGATCCAATTAAAGTAATTCCTTCATTGGTAACGTCAATTTTGATTGTTGATAAAATTGGAATAGCATTTTTAGAGCTTATTGCTCGTTTTGTAGTATTTAAGGCCTGTAGAAATAAATTTTTATTAATTGAAAAATGAATCATGGATTCTCCTTTATTTATTTTTAGTATTAGAAAGTTAATAGTAATAATAGAGTGTGTGAATTCTGTGGAAAACTGAGTGCTATTTAGTAAACTTAAGCTTCTAAGCTTGTTTAAAAAATGTGGATAAAAAAGATAGGAAAGGAAAACTTATCCACAAGCTACTTAATTTTCTTTTTGATTGCTTCTATTTCTAAACGTAAATTATCGTCTTCGTCAATCAATGATTTAATTTTAGCATGGGCATGAATAACGGTGGTGTGATCCTTTCCGCCAAATTCTTTTCCGATTTTTGGAAGACTGTTATCTGTCAGTTCTCTAGCTAGGTACATGGCAACTTGACGTGCTAAAACGATGTTTTGAACTCGTCTCGTCCCCTTCATTTCTTTGACACTCACTCCATAAAAATTACCAACTTCAGTTTGGATTTTCTCAATTGGAATAACAAGTATCTGGCGAGCGTCTTGCTTACGTGCTCTAATAGCTTCCGCAGCAATATCAATAGTAATATCCTTAATCTTCTTCACTCTGGCAATTAAAGTGATATCGTTGATTGCTCCTTCTAATTCTCGAACATTTGAATCAAATTGGCCAGCCAAGTACTCTAGAGTATCACTTTGGAAATGGTAATCCAAGTGCTCTGTTTTACTTTGAAGAATGGCGATACGTGTCTCAAAGTCAGGAGGAGTGATATTTTGCGTCAATCCCCAGCTAAAGCGTGTGACAAGTCTCTCTTCAAGTCCTTCTAGGTGTTTAGGACTTCGATCACTGGTTAGGACAATCTGTTTCTGCTTATCATGAAGAGCATTGAAGGTATTGAAAAATTCTTCCTGGGTCGCGACTTTTTTGCCACTGAGAGATTGGATATCATCGATCAATAAGAGATCAAGGCTACGGTAAGTCTTTTTGAACTTTTCCATTTCCCCAAGTCGCAAGTGTTCAAGAAAGTCATTGATAAAGCTCTCGGCAGGAATGTACTTGACACGCGCATCAGGAATATTTTTCAAAATCTCATTTCCAATCGCATTGAGTAAGTGAGTCTTTCCAAGACCAGGTCCTCCATAGATGAAAAGAGGATTATAGGTCAGAGCTAAATCTTCAGATACTGCTAGTGCAGCAGACACCGCCCAAACATTCCCATCACCTTGAATAAAGTTATCAAAGGTATATTTTTCTTTTAACCCTGTTTCAGAATAGGGAATCGTTGGTAGTGCAGGTGTGTAATCGTAAGTAGAGATACTATTCGTATCATTTACTTGAGGAGATTCTGTACTCTGAGGTTTAGTGAAAATATAGTGAGGTTTGATTTCAGAATCATAAATTTCAAAACCAGCAGCAATGATAATATCTTTTAATTGCTTTTCCCACACCATTTCCATCTCTGATCTCGGTAGAAATATAGTAGCTGTGTTTTCTTCTACTTTGATGAGTTCAGCAGGTGTAGCATAGAAATCATACATAGATCGTGTCAATCTTTCTTGAGCAAATTCTAAAATACGATTCCAAAATTGCTTTTCTTTCAACTAATTTTCCTCCTTTACTATGATTTTAGTAGTTTAGTGCTAGACTTATTTTACCATAGATAGTAGGATTTTTCCACAGATTGGGGAAAAGAATCCACAATGTTAGTAGTATTTATCCACAGGTTGGGGATAAATAGAAAAATCCTTGATTTATTAGGCTTTTTGATAAAAAAATTGGTGGATAAATTTGTGGGTTGAGAAAATAAAAGAACAGCCTTATTTCAGGCTGTTAATAATTCTATCGTATTCTTCTTGACTTGAAAAGGAGATAATAATCTTTCCAGTATCTTTTTTTGAAAGTTTAATTTCTACACTTAAACCGAGTAGTTTTTTTAATTTATCTTCTTCGTCTTTGATGAAAGAATCACTTTTTTTTTGCTTCTTTTGTTTTTTCTCTGTAAGAAGTACTTCTAACTTTCTCACAGAAATATCTTCATTTTTGATTAGTTGGAAGAAATAGTCTTGCTGCTCTTTGTCCAAACCAACTAGTGAACGTGCATGCGCTTGAGAAATTTTTCCATTTTCTACTTCAGCTAAGATATATTCTGGTAGGGAAAGCAAACGAATAAAATTAGTGATATAAGGACGAGATTTCCCCATTTTATCCGCTATCTCAGTGTGAGTAAATCCTTTTTCTACTAAAGATTCGTAGGCGCGTGCTTCTTCAACAGGATTTAAATTTTCTCTCTGCAAATTCTCAATGATTGACTGGATCATCATTTCCTGATCTGAGAGGTGCTTTACAACGGCTGGAATAGAAGTCAGACCAGCCAAGAGAGAAGCTCGATATCGTCTCTCTCCTGCAAGGATTTCATAACCAATTACAGGAGATTGACGAACGATGATTGGTTGGATGAGCCCATTTTCTTTAATTGACTGAGCTAATTCCTTTAGTTTATCTGCATCAAATTCTTTCCGAGGTTGGTAAGGATTCTTTTGTATTTCAGAGATAGAAATCATTTCAAATTTTTCCATGATTCTACACTAACATATCTTTTACTTTCTGTAAAGTTTTCTTTACACTGATGTCAATTAAGACTCTAAATCACCAGAATTCTTATCTAGTTTAATTGAGGTTGTTTCCTCCTTACCATTACGGTAGTAGGTTACTTTGATAGTATCTCCGATAGCATGATTGTAAAGAGCGTGTTGTAGGTCTGTTGATGAAGCAATCTCTTTGTCATCAACTTTGGTAATGACATCGTATTTTTGAAGATGTCCATTTGCTGGCATATTGTTTTGAACAGATCGAACAACTACACCTGAAGTGAGGCCACTTGGAATGTTAAGTTTTCTAAGATCACTAGCTCCAACATTTGACAGATTGACCATTTGAATTCCAAGAGCTGGACGAGTCACTTTACCATCACTTTCAAGCTGTTTAATGATATTTTGTGCATCGTTTGAAGGAATTGCAAAACCAAGACCTTCTACAGATGTTCCACCATTACTTGCAATTTTACTTGATGTAATACCAATTACTTGTCCTTGAATGTTTACAAGTGGACCACCAGAGTTACCAGGGTTAATGGCTGTATCTGTTTGAATGGCTTTTGTTGAAATAGCTTGACCATCTTCAGATTTTAGAGAAACATTTCGATTAAGACTTGAAATAATCCCCTGTGTAACTGTATTAGCATATTCTGAACCTAGAGGACTACCGATAGCAATCGCTGTTTCTCCAACACTAAGTTGACTTGAATCCCCAAATTCTGCTACTGTTGTAACTTTTTCTGAAGAAATTTTAACGACAGCAATATCAGAGAAGGTATCAGATCCGACAATTTCACCAGGAACCTTGGTACCATCTGCTAAGCGGATATCAACTTTTGAAGCTCCATTGATAACGTGAGTATTAGTTACAAGATAGGCATCTTTATCATCCTTTTTATAGATAACACCTGATCCCTCACTTGCGATTTGTTGATTGTCTGAATCAGAATTAGTGTCGTCAGCATTAAATACACTACTTTGTCTACTGCTAGAAGAAGAATAAGTAATGATTGAGACAACAGCATCCTTAACTTTATTTACTGCTTGAGTGGTTGAATTTTCATTCTTATAGGATGTTTGAGTGACAGTGCCAGAATTATTATTTGTAGCTTGATTTCCTTGTTTTTGATAAAGTTGTAATGTTACGAAACTTCCTAAGGCACCACTTAAAAATCCGATTAGAATGATTATTAGAACTTTAACTCCTTTTTTGTAAAATTTTTGTAAGTGTTTCATAAACGCCTCCGTTTGTTATTTATTTACTCAGATTATAAACCTATTAACTTAATCCAAACTTAAAAGCTTAAAGTTTTACACAAGTTGTGGATAACTCGCTTTATTCTGTGAATTTGCTAGAAATTTAGGATGTTTTTTGTGTGTATAAGATGTGAAATGAAGTGTGGATATGATAGAATAGAAGAATGAAAATAAAAATTGTAACAGTAGGAAAATTAAAAGAAAAATACCTTAAAGATGGTATTGTTGAATATACCAAACGAATTTCACGTTTCGCCAAATTAGAAATGATTGAGCTCACTGATGAGAAGACACCTGACAAAGCCAGTGAATTAGAAAATCAAAAAATCTTGGAAACAGAAGGTGAAAGAATTCTTTCTAAGGTTGGAGAAAGAGAATTTGTCGTTGTACTAGCCATTGAAGGAAAAACACTCTCCTCAGAGGAATTTAGTAAGCAACTAGAGCAAGCTTCTATCAAAGGATACTCAACGCTTACTTTTATTATTGGAGGAAGTTTGGGTCTAGCTCCTGTTGTAAAAAATAGGGCCAATCTTTCTGTCAGTTTTGGACGTCTGACATTACCACATCAGTTAATGAGATTGGTTTTAGTTGAACAAATTTACCGTGCTTTTACAATTCAACAGGGTTCTCCTTACCACAAATAGAAGATTGACTTAGCTCTTGTTTTTTGATAGAATGGTCATGTTAGGTCTCATAGCTCAGCTGGATAGAGCATTCGCCTTCTAAGCGAACGGTCGCAGGTTCGAATCCTGCTGGGATCAATTTTAGATGCGAAGCTGGGATTTATCCCAGCTTTTTTCTTAAAAAAGTGCGTTTCAGGTGCAAAAATGTACAGTTGGGAAGAATTTTTTCTTACATGGTCTTCATTTTGTATAATAGGTGTGTAAGTTAACTTACAAGAAAAAATAATACAGGAGATTTCATTATGAAAAATACAGAAAAGTTGGAACAATTTAAAGAAGTAACAGAGGCAGAATTGCAGGAGATTCGAGGTGGAGATTGGAGAATTTCAGAAACAATTCGTAATCTTATTTTTCCAAGAAGAAAGTAATGAAATAAAGGTAGAGAGTAATGGATTTATTTGGATTAGGGATAGCTATTTTTTATTTTCTCATCATTAGCAAAAGTTATGAATGGATTTGTAAAATAAATAGAAAAGAACAAATTGCTTTTTTCTGTTACACATGCATCTCAGTTTTTATACTTGAAGAAATTATTACACTGGTATATTCTAATAGTTTTGCTTTGTCTAAATTTTTATTTCCTTTGGTTGTGTACCTTTATTTAAGAAAGTTAAAGAAGTCTGAAAAATACAAAGCTATTTTTATTAGTTTACTACTGTCTTTATTATATCACAGTACTCATACTTTTATATCCGTAACCTTATCTTCTATAACAGGAGATGAAGTAGTATTAAACTACAAAAGTACATTCCTTTTAGTAGTATTGTTGATGACTTATGTTTCTATTCTAATAATAATTCGTTATTTTCATCTGGATATTAAATATTTTGATAAAGATTATCTGTACCCTTTTTTAAAAAAAGTAATAGTTGCTTTTATTGGTTTGCATATCTTATTGTTTATTTCAGATATAGTAAGTACAACTCATCATTTAAATAGCTTCGGAAGTATTTTATCAACCATTGTTTTTATTTGCTTGTTATTGATTTTCTTTGCAATGAATTCTCACAAGGTTCAAATTGAAAAAGAGATTGCTCTAAAACAAAAGAAATTTGAACAAAAACATTTACAGACTTATACTGATGAAATTGTGGAGTTGTATAATGAAATTCGAGGTTTTCGTCATGACTATGCAGGGATGCTTGTCAGCATGCAAATGGCGATTGACAGTGGTGATTTACAAGAAATTAACAGGGTTTACAATGAAGTCCTAGTAAAAGCAAATCAGAAATTGAGATCAGAAAAATATACTTACTTTGATTTAAATAATATAGAAGACTCTGCTTTACGGAGTTTAATTGCTCAATCGATTGTCTATGCACGAAAAAATGATGTAGAGTTTACATTGGAAGTAAAGGATATCATTACTAGACTGTCAATAGATTTACTTGATCTTGTTCGTATCATGAGCATTTTATTAAACAATGCCGTTGAAGGTGCTGCAGATAGTTACTTGAAACAAATGGAAGTTGCAGTCATTAAAATGGATTTTGAAACAGTTATAGTTATCCAGAATTCATGCAAAATCACTATGACTCCTTCAGAGGATCTATTTGCCTTAGGTTTTTCTACCAAGGGAAGAAATAGAGGTTTAGGACTTAATAATGTCAAAGAGATCTTAGATAAGTATGACAACATTATCTTAGAAACTGAGATGGAAGACAACACATTCAGACAAATTATTAGATTTAAGAGGGAATTCGAATGAAAGTATTAATTTTAGAAGATGTTATTGAACATCAAGTGAGACTAGAGAGAATATTAAATGAAATCTCGGAAGAATCGAATATTCCTATTTCATATAAGACAACAGGAAAAGTTCGTGAGTTTAAGGAATATATCGAAAATGATGAAGTAAACCAGCTTTATTTCCTAGATATCGATATTCATGGAATCGAGAAAAAAGGCTTTGAAGTGGCTCAGTTTATCCGTCATCACAATCCTTATGCTATTATTGTCTTTATTACCAGTCGATCTGAATTTGCTACCTTAACTTACAAATACCAGGTATCAGCTCTAGATTTTGTAGACAAAGACATCAATGATGAATTGTTCAAAAAACGTATCGAGCAGAGTATTTTTTACACTAAGAGTATGCTGCTTGAAAACGAAGATGTTGTAGACTATTTTGATTACAACTATAAGGGAAATGATTTGAAAATTCCTTACCATGACATTTTGTATATCGAAACCACAGGAGTTTCTCATAAACTTCGGATTATTGGTAAGAATTTTGCTAAAGAATTCTATGGAACTATGACAGATATTCAGGAAAAGGACAAACATACCCAGCGATTTTATTGCTCCCATAAATCTTTCCTTGTCAATGTGGGAAATGTGAGAGAAATTGATCGAAAGAATTTAGAAGTTGTCTTTTATGAAGATCATCGTTGCCCGATTACCCGTTTGAAAGTTCGCAAACTAAAAGATATTCTAGAGAAAAAATCTAAAAAGTGATTGACAATTAGTAAGAAATTGATATAATGGTTATATCTGCTACAGATAGATGGTCCGTTGGTCAAGGGGTTAAGACACCGCCTTTTCACGGCGGTAACACGGGTTCGAATCCCGTACGGACTATTTTATCCGCCATAGCTCAGTTGGTAGTAGCGCATGACTGTTAATCATGATGTCGTAGGTTCGAGTCCTACTGGCGGAGTCAGATAAAAAAAAGAACACCAATGGTGTTCTTTTTTAGTTGACATCACCTAACATTTTCATAAGGAAGTCTGTCATTTCTTGCGGACTTTCTTTTTTTCCGTGAGCAATCCAAGTCTGGCAAACACCAAATAGGGCATTTGTTAGATAAATACTGCTGTATTCTAATTCTATTGGAGTGAGTTGTAATTTCATAAAGCGTTTCTGAAGGTCGGTGCTAAGCATAATGTGAAGCTTATTTCTCAAGAAATTTTGGATTTCTTTTGTCCCATTTTCAGATAAGAGTGCAGCCAAGAGTGGCTCAGACTCTAAATATTCAAATACTTCTAAAATAGCATCTCTTTTGTGATGAGCATGTTTTTGGAAAATATACTCAAAGGTATGAAATAGCTTACTTTGGTAGAGTTCAATCATATCATACTTATCCTTGTAGTGAGTGTAAAAGCTGGAACGACTAATTCCGGCTTTTTCTGCTAACTTGACAGTAGAAATTTGATCAAAGGGCTGGTCCATCAATAATTGAACCATGGCATTTTCGATAATTCGTTTTGTTTTTAAACGTTTGTTACTTTCTTTCATAATTCCTCCTTGTAAACAAAAATAGACTATGTGTCTAAAAAAATATTTTTTACCTTGTAATTTAGATTTTTTGATGTATAATCTATTATATCAAAATTTTAGACAATATGTGTAAAAAAGGAGGAAACATGTTTAAAGAATGGAAAGCAATATTTAAAAAACCGACCTTTATCATTGTAATGATAGGGATTTCTCTCATTCCAGCTTTATACAACATTATATTTTTATTGTCCATGTGGGATCCATATGGTCAAGTATCGGAGTTACCTGTGGCAGTTGTCAATAAAGATAAGGAAGCTTCTTATAATGGACAGACAATGAGAATTGGTGAAGACATGGTGTCTAATTTAAAAGAAAATAAGGCTTTAGATTTTCACTTTGTTAATGAAGAGGAAGGGGAAAAAGGGCTAGAAGATGGTGACTACTACATGGTAGTGACTTTACCAAGTGATCTATCTGAAAAAGCTACTTCTATCCTAACGAATCATCCTGAACAGATGCAGATTGATTATCAGACGTCAAGTGGGCATAGCTTTATTGCAAGTAAGATGAGTGATTCTGCAATGACACAATTAAAACAAACCGTCTCTACTAATGTTACTGAAACGTACACTAAGGCTTTATTTCAAAAAATGAATGATTTGAAGTCTGGAATAAATAAGGCAGCTGAAGGAAGTGAACAATTAGCTAATGGAGCCGATCAGTTGGTGACGGGAAGTCAAACATTGACAACAAATCTTAATACTCTAGCTAACTCAAGTGTAACTTTTTCAAATGGAGCGGATCAATTTACAAAAGGCTTATCTAGCTATGTGTCTGCTATAGAGCGATTACGTATTGGTTTAGGAACTTTTAATAGTGGTTTACAAAGTTATACAAATGCTGTCTCACAAGTTGACACTGGACTTGGTCAATTAGCTTCAAAAACTCCTGAGTTGGTGACAGGTGTAAATCAGCTAAATACAGGTATAAAGTCTTATACAGGTGGCGTTTCACAACTGGATACAGGTCTCAATCAATTTTCAGTTGGTGTAAATGCTTATACAAATAGTGTGAAGGAACTTTCTAACGGAACAAGTCAATTATCCAATCAATCAGATATACTAAGAGATGGAATGGAGCAATTAAATACTGGTATTAAAGAAATTTCAAGCCAATTAGAGTCCTCATCTCAACAAAGTGAAGAAATAGCGCAATTGGCAACAAGCTTAGGAGAACTAAATAAAACACTACAAGCTCTTACAATATCAGATAATACTCAACTGAAAAGTACATTGTCAGAAGCTTTGCCAAATCTAACAACTCTTGCTCAGGATATTGTGACCAAAAGTCAGACAGAACAAGAGCAAACTCTTACAAACTTTCAATCAACAGCTACTTATCAATCTCTTACAGAGGAACAAAAGAAAGAACTGACAGAAGCCATTTCTAAAAATTCTAATTCTACTATTGAGTCAGCAAAAACAATTTTAACGACAGTAGGAGGATTAAAAGAAAGTATAGAGAATTCAGAACAACAAGTCTCTAATCTATCTGATGTGCAGACGAAAGCAAATCAACTCTTACCTGCAGCATCTAGCTCCTTGACAACCTTGTCAAATGGATTTACAACATTACAAACTTCTGTAAATAATCAGTTAGTTCCTGGAAGTCAGTCAATCGAAAAAGGAGTTGTAAAATACACTAAAGGATTGGATACTATTTCTATAGGTGCTAATCAACTAAGTGAAAAGAATGTAAGTTTAACAACTAGTCTGGATCAATTAGTTTCTGGATCAAGTAAGTTGACAGAAAACACATCAACCTTGACAGCTGGAGTAGATGCGCTAGCTGGAAAAACTCCAGAATTAGTATCAGGTATAGAAAGTTTGTCATCTGGTTCTGCTCAATTGAATAATAAGAGTCCAGAGCTAATAGCAGGTCTTACTAAATTACAATTTGGCTCTGGTCAATTAACAGATAAATCAACACAGTTACTTTCTGCAGCATCTCAACTAGGAAGTGGTGCCATGAAGATTGCAGATGGTGCTGGAAAACTAGCAGATGGTGGAACAACCTTAACCTCTAGTCTTGAAGATTTACAGACAGGAGTTGATTCATTAGGACAAGGATTAGGCAATGCTAACAATCAACTTAAATCAGCATCAACAGAATCTAAAAATGCAGAGACATTATCTGAACCTCTAGTTCTCTCAAAAACAGACAATGACCAAGTCCCTGTAAATGGGATTGCTATGGCTCCTTATATGATATCAGTTGCTCTTTTTGTTGCTGCTATATCTACCAATATGATTTTTGCTAAGTTGCCTTCTGGACGTCATCCAGAGAGTCGTTGGGCTTGGTTGAAGTCTCGCTCTGAAATAAATGGGATTATAGCTGTCTTAGCAGGTGTTTTAGTTTATGGAGGTGTCCATCTTATTGGATTGACTGCGAACCATGAGATGAGGACCTTGATTCTAATTATAATCACAAGTTTAGCTTTCATGTCTATGGTGACAGCTTTAACAACTTGGAATAGCCGTATAGGAGCTTTCTTCTCTCTTATTTTACTTTTATTACAGTTAGCATCAAGTGCAGGGACCTATCCCCTTGCTTTAACAAATGATTTCTTCAAAGGTATCAATCCTTGGTTACCAATGAGTTATTCTGTATCAGGCTTACGACAAACAATCTCTATGACAGGAAATATTCATCATCAAGTAATTTTCCTTATTATAACTCTAGCTTTCTTTACTGCTTTAGGTATGCTAGCTTATCAACCTAAGAAAATGGAAGAAGATTAAAAAGATTGGCCAAGAAATTGGTCAATCTTTTTCTGTCTTAGATAAATTTCGTCTGTGATTATAGATCCCAAAAAGAAGAAGGGCAGTTAGTGAGCAGGCTGCTCCAATAACAAAACCATTGGGGATAAAGGAAAGTGTAATGGTGCCTTTTCCTTTTGGAACATCAACTTTCATAAAACCAGTCTGAGCCTGCTTGATTTCAAGTTTTTTCCCATCTTGGTATGCAGACCAACCTTTGTCATAAGGAATAGTGAAGAAAATAGAGGTATCTTGTTTTACTTCATATGTAGCAAAGACTTTATTTTTAGAGGTGGATACTTCTACAGGTTGTTCTTTAATCTTTTGAATTGCCTCAGTAAGAGCCTGAGTATCTAAACGATAGAAGGTTGGAGATTCAAAGGACACCTGAGAATTTCCAGGGAAACTAACACTGATATTGAAAGTTTGTCGTTCTTCAGTATAACCCAAATTAAAGAAATTAAATGCATTGTCAGTTGTAAAAGTCTTTTTTTCTCCATTGACAATGACGTCAACTTTCTTTTGCTTATCGTTTGTAAAATGAAGATTTGAAAAAGAGAGATAGACTTGACTATTTTGAGGAACCTCAATTTGATAATCAATCTTTGCATCTTCATTAGCAGAATCTGTAATGCTCGTTAAACCATCTGAAGTATCTGTTTTATCAGATGCTATTTGGGAGAAGTAATCTAAGTTGAGATTAGCAAGCTGGTTTATAAATAAAGCCTGATTATCTAGAGTGTGATTGTTAAAGTTTACATCTTTGTAAATAGATTGAGTGGCAAAGGCAATGGGTAAAGAGAGTTTATTTTTATATATGGTTAAATGATCCTTTTGATAAATCTCTTGAAAACCATACTTATCAAGTGAAGTTTCAGAAATATTGTACTGGATTCCAAATAAACTGTCTGCTAAAAGACTGTTATTTGCATAACGGAGATTAAGGTTGGTTCCAGAGGATTTGAATCCCAGTTTATCCAAACTAGTGCTAGCTGAACGATTTCGTACAGACGAAAATTGAGAGATTCCATTGTAGTTAAATTTCATACTGTCATTTCCAGTCTGAATTTGCAGTTTTTCAGTACGTGTAAATGGATTGTCAATTTGGTTTAGAATGGATTCCATAGCGGTGATATCTCTATTATAGACGCTACGAGAAGCAAAGGCCCATTCTTTAGCTATTCCTTCCATTTGAGATGATGCATTTAAGCTTATCTCAGCCGTTATAAATAAAGACAAAAGAATTGCAAATAGATTTACAGAGATAAATTTTCTAATGACTGCAAGAAGTAAAAGAGCATAAACTAGTAGAAATTCAAGAGTGAGTAGGATATTCAAATCAGTTAAAAAAGAATAGTGTGATTTAAAATAGACAGTGGCCAAAAATCCTGTTAGTACAAGAAAAAGTGAGCCAAATAGATTCCATAGCTTCAGTTCTTTCAGACGATTTAAGACTTCTGCTGCAGTATAAATTAACAGAGTGGAAAAAATCCAAGCATAGCGATGCAAAAACATATTTGGGGTATGCATCCCTTGCCAAAATAAATCAAGTGCTTCTATGTAAAAGCTTGTTATTAAAAAAGTAAAGAAAATTGCATAGGTAAGTTTCACGTGAAACCTTATGGATTTTATTGTGAAAAATAGAATGGTTAAAATAAAGGGAAGCAATCCAACAAAAATCATTGGTATAGATCCATACTTAGTTGTATCAAAAGATCCAATGAATTGTTTTGCGAAAATATCCAGATACCAGCTACTGTCTGTCTTTAATTTTGTGATAGCAGTCAACTTCTCTCCATGAGTTTGTAAATCAAACAGTGTAGGAAGAGTCATAATCAAACTAGTCATTCCAGCTAAAAAGGAGGTAACAACAAAATCAAGAAAGGATGATTTTCGAGTTTTAAAGTCCCAAGAAATTTGGCAGAGATACCAGAAAATAAGAAACAATACTGTCATATACCCAAAATAATAATTTTGAATAAATAAGATTGACAAACTTGTAAAGTATAGTAGGCGCTTCTTTTGTGTTATAAGTAGGTATAAACCAGTTATAATTAAAGGAATCAAGATAAAAACATCTAACCAGGTTTTTATCTCTAACTGACTAACGGTAAAGCTCATTAGAGCATAGGAAGTAGATAAGGCAAGTTTTAAAAATTTTGGGATATCTTTAAATAATCTAGTCAAACTAAAGAAGGTTGACAGACCAATCAATCCAAATTTTAAGAGAGTGGTCAGATAGACAGCATCTGGCATATTCGACAGATTAAAAAAGTAAACCAGAGGTGAGAGAAAACTACCCAAGTAATAACTAGATAGAGCATAGAAATTCAGTCCAAGGCCACTTGTAAAGGTGTAAAACAAACTACCATTTCCATGTAAAATATTTCGTAAAGCCACATCAAAAATAACGTATTGATGGAAACCATCTCCTAATAGTGGAGATGTATCGCTATTCCAGTAGATACCTTGAGTTAGGTATACTCCAGTCATAATTACTAAAGGAATGATGAAAGAAACAAAATAGGTCCAATATGTTTTAAAAAATGATTTCATGTTACCTCATAGAATGATAGAAAACTCAGTTGGTTACCCCAACTGAGTTTTGAAGTCTTATTTAATCTTTCCAAAGTTCTTTAACTTTTGCTTGTACTTCTGCATTTTCTAGGAATTCATCATAGGTTTCATCGATACGATCAATGACGCCATTCTTAGACAAAACAATGATATGGTTTGCCAAAGTTTGGATAAACTCGTGGTCATGACTGGCAAAGATGATTGATTCTTTAAAGTTTTTCAATCCATCGTTCAAGCTTGATATAGATTCCAAGTCCAAGTGATTTGTTGGATCATCAAGTACAAGGACATTTGATTTCAAGAGCATGAGTTTTGAAAGCATGACACGTACTTTTTCTCCCCCTGATAAGACGTTTACAGGTTTGTTAACCTCATCTCCAGAAAAGAGCATACGACCGAGGAAACCACGTAGGAAGGTATTGTCATCTTCTTCTTTACTTGCAAATTGACGCAACCAGTCAAGGATTGACTCTCCTCCTGAAAAATCAGCCGAGTTGTCTTTTGGCAAGTAAGAACGGCTAGTAGTAACTCCCCACTTGACAGTTCCTTCATAGTCGATGTCACCCATAATTGCACGAATTAATGCAGTCGTTTGGATGTCATTTTGTCCAATAAGAGCTGTCTTATCACCTGGACGCAAGATGAAACTAATATTGTCTAGGATAGTTTCGCCATCAATCTTTACAGTTAGATTTTCTACTGTCAAGAGATCATTACCAATCTCACGTTCTGCTTTAAAGTTGATAAATGGGTATTTACGACTAGAAGGAACAATCTCTTCTAATTCAATCTTGTCAAGCATTTTTTTACGAGACGTTGCTTGTTTTGACTTAGAAGCGTTGGCAGAGAAGCGAGCAACGAATTCTTGCAATTGCTTAATTTTTTCTTCTGCCTTGGCATTACGGTCTGCTAGCAATTTAGCAGCGAGTTCAGAAGATTCCTTCCAGAAGTCATAGTTTCCGACATAGAGTTTGATTTTTCCAAAGTCAAGGTCGGCCATGTGTGTACATACTTTGTTTAAGAAGTGACGGTCGTGGGATACTACGATAACGGTGTTATCAAAGTCAATCAAGAAGTCTTCTAGCCAAGTAATAGATTGGATGTCCAACCCGTTGGTCGGCTCGTCCAAGAGAAGAACATCTGGTTTACCAAAAAGTGCTTTAGCAAGGAGAACCTTAACTTTTTCACCATTGGCCAATTCGCTCATGTTTTGATAGTGCAATTCTTCTGGAATGTTTAGATTTTGAAGTAATTGGGATGCTTCACTTTCTGCTTCCCAACCTCCAAGTTCAGCAAATTCACCTTCAAGTTCAGCTGCACGAACACCATCTTCATCGGAAAAATCTTCCTTCATGTAAATGGCATCTTTTTCTTTCATGATGTTGTAAAGTTTTTCATTTCCCATAATGACAACATCAATAACTCGCTCATCTTCATAGTCAAAATGATTTTGACGGAGAACAGAGAGACGTTCATCTGGACCAAGAGAGATGTGACCAGTTGTTGGCTCGATATCACCAGCTAAGATTTTTAAGAATGTAGACTTCCCAGCACCATTAGCACCAATCAATCCGTATGTATTTCCTTCTGTAAATTTGATATTGACATCATCAAAAAGTTTGCGATCACTAAAACGTAGTGAAACATCAGATACTGTAAGCAATGTTTTTCTCCTATAATATGTAATACATTTATTCTACTAGAAAAGAGGAAAATATTCAAATTTTTGTTTGTCAATTTTATGTCAATTAAGTTTACAGGTTTATTTACAATGAGTTAGTTGTTTGATTTAAATAATTTTCTGTTATTTTAACAAAAAAATGCTATAATTGAAGAGACCATTTCGAAGGAGAAAAAAATGACGAAACCCATTATTTTAACAGGAGATCGCCCGACAGGAAAACTGCATATTGGACATTATGTTGGGAGTCTTAAAAATAGAGTATTACTGCAGGAAGAAGACAAGTATGAGATGTTTGTTTTTTTGGCGGACCAACAAGCATTGACAGATCACGCCAAAGATCCTCAAACGATTGTAGAATCGATTGGGAATGTTGCCTTAGATTACCTAGCAGTTGGATTAGATCCAAGTAAATCAACCATCTTTATTCAAAGTCAGATTCCAGAGTTAGCTGAACTGTCTATGTACTATATGAATTTGGTGTCACTAGCACGTTTAGAGCGCAATCCTACAGTGAAAACAGAGATCGCTCAGAAAGGGTTTGGAGAAAGTATTCCGACAGGATTTCTGGTTTATCCGATTGCGCAAGCAGCAGATATTACTGCCTTCAAGGCTAATTATGTTCCTGTTGGGACAGATCAGAAACCAATGATTGAGCAAACTCGTGAGATTGTTCGTTCCTTTAATCATGCTTATAATTGTGAGGTCTTGGTGGAGCCGGAAGGTATTTATCCAGAAAATGAGAGAGCAGGGCGTTTGCCAGGTCTAGATGGAAATGCTAAAATGTCTAAATCCCTTAATAATGGTATTTATCTAGCAGATGATGCGGATACGTTGCGTAAAAAAGTCATGAGCATGTATACTGATTCGGATCATATTCGAGTGGAGGATCCAGGTAAGATTGAAGGAAACATGGTTTTCCATTATCTAGATGTGTTTGGTCGTCCAGAAGATGCTCAAGAAATTGCGGATATGAAAGAACATTATCAACGTGGTGGTCTTGGTGATGTGAAGACGAAACGTTATCTACTTGAAATATTAGAACGCGAACTTGGTCCTATTCGTGAGCGCCGTATTGAATTTGCTAAGGATATGGGAGAAGTGTACAATATGCTTCAAAAAGGTAGTGAGAAAGCGCGTGAGGTTGCGGGGCAAACTCTATCTGAAGTTAAGGGAGCAATGGGACTAAATTATTTTAAATAATAGATAAAATATGAATCGTAAAACTATCTCTTCCATAGGATCACAGGGATAGTTTTTTTTATGATTTCTACCATAAATATAATTGACAAATTTTCATAGAATGGTATGATAGATACAATACAAAAAGAGTCAAGCTCAAAAAGAAAGAAAAGAGGAAACTTGAATGTCTAATTGGGATACTAAATTTTTAAAAAAAGGTTTTACCTTTGATGATGTATTGCTCATTCCAGCAGAAAGTCATGTGTTGCCTAATGATGCAGATTTAACAACAAAATTGGCAGATAATCTGACTTTAAATATCCCAATTATAACAGCCGCCATGGATACAGTCACAGAAAGTCAAATGGCTATTGCCATTGCTCGTGCAGGTGGTCTTGGAGTAATCCATAAAAACATGTCTATTGCGCAACAGGCAGATGAAGTTCGCAAGGTAAAACGTTCTGAAAATGGTGTTATTATTGATCCATTCTTTTTGACTCCAGAACACACGATTGCTGAAGCAGATGAACTGATGGGACGTTACCGTATCAGTGGTGTTCCAGTTGTGGAGACACTTGAAAATCGTAAATTGGTTGGTATTCTAACAAACCGAGATCTTCGCTTTATTTCAGATTACAATCAGCCAATCTCAAACCATATGACCAGTGAAAATCTTGTTACTGCTCCTGTTGGTACAGACCTTGCAACAGCTGAGAGCATTCTTCAAGAACACCGTATTGAAAAACTTCCTTTGGTTGATGAAGAAGGTCGTCTTTCTGGCTTGATTACTATTAAAGATATTGAAAAAGTAATTGAATTTCCTAACGCAGCAAAAGATGAGTTTGGTCGTCTTCTAGTTGCCGGTGCAGTAGGTGTTACTTCAGATACATTTGAACGTGCAGAGGCTCTTTTTGAAGCAGGAGCTGACGCAATTGTTATTGATACTGCCCATGGTCACTCTGCTGGGGTTCTACGTAAAATTGCTGAAATTCGTGCTCACTTCCCAGATCGCACTTTGATTGCTGGTAATATTGCAACTGCTGAAGGTGCGCGTGCTCTTTATGATGCGGGTGTGGATGTTGTCAAAGTCGGGATTGGACCAGGTTCTATCTGTACTACTCGTGTGATTGCAGGTGTAGGTGTCCCACAAGTGACAGCAATTTATGATGCGGCAGCAGTTGCGCGTGAATATGGAAAAACGATTATTGCTGATGGTGGAATCAAATATTCTGGAGATATTGTAAAAGCCCTTGCTGCAGGTGGAAATGCAGTTATGCTTGGATCAATGTTTGCTGGAACAGATGAAGCACCAGGTGAAACTGAAATTTTCCAAGGGCGTAAGTTTAAGACTTACCGTGGTATGGGATCAATCGCTGCAATGAAAAAAGGATCAAGTGACCGATACTTCCAAGGTTCTGTCAATGAAGCAAACAAACTCGTTCCAGAAGGAATTGAAGGTCGTGTTGCCTATAAAGGCGCAGCAGCTGACATTGTCTTCCAAATGCTTGGTGGTATTCGCTCTGGTATGGGTTACTGTGGTGCAGCTAATCTTAAAGAATTGCACGACAATGCTCAATTTATCGAAATGTCAGGTGCTGGTCTCAAAGAAAGCCATCCTCATGATGTACAAATCACTAATGAGGCGCCAAACTACTCTATGTAAGAAGTAAAAAAGAACTCCTGAATTTCAGGAGTTCTTTTTTGTTTACAAAGATGTCAATTTTAATTTACAGATATTTTACCGTTTTGGATGTTGAAAATACTAAGATTTTCTGGCAAGTTTTGTAAGTGGTCTAAACTTGTTGTTGTGATGAAGGTTTGGATAGATTGTGAAATAGTTTCTAGTAATTTTAATTGTCGTGTGTTGTCAAGTTCGCTCATAACATCATCAAGCAAGAGTATTGGAGACTCGTTAGTAATGCTTTCCATTAGTTCAATCTCTGCTAGTTTGATAGAAAGTACAAGACTACGATGTTGCCCTTGGCTTCCAAAACTAGCATCCATTCCATTGATATAAAAAGCAATGTCATCTCGATGAGGACCAACTCCAGTATTCTTTTTAAATAAGTCTCTGGATCGGCTTTTCTCCAAAGCAATTTTAAAAGAATTTGTTAGCTGTTCTTCATTGGTGAAGTTGACAGATGATTGATAAGATATTGACAGCTCTTCTAATTCATTTGAAATTTCTAAGTGTTTTTTTTGACCAAATTTCTCTAAGTCTTTAATGAATTTTATCCGATGCTTTATAACACGACACCCATACTCTACTAGCTGATCGTCTAAGACTGACAGAAATGTATCGTCAATCTTCTGGCTGGATTTTAGGTAGGTATTTCTCTGTTTGAGTATGTGATTATAGTTTGACAAGTCTGACAAGTAGATTGGTTTAATTTGTCCCAGTTCGATGTCGATAAATTTTCGACGGACAGAAGGTGATCCTTTAATTAGCTGGAGATCTTCAGGTGCGAAGAGGACAACATTCATATGACCGATGTAGTCTGATAGGCGAGCTTGTTTTAAGTGATTGACCTTAGTCACACGCCCTTTTGGCGTTAAATCAATTTCTAGAGGGATAGAGCTTGTTTTTTTCTGTAGCAAGCCAGAAAGATGGAGTTGCTCGTTATCAAAATGAATGAGATTTTTATCTGTACGAGTCCGATGACTACGTGTCAAGGCTAAGAAATAGATTGCTTCTAGAATATTGGTTTTTCCTTGTGCATTTTGACCTAGAAAGACATTTAATTTTGGATTGAAATCAATTTTTGCCTCTTTGTAGTTTCGAAAGGTTTTAATTGTTAAATGTTGGAGCCACATGGTTATCTTCCTGGAAAACGTGGAACTTGTTTGGTTTTAGGCGATGAAGAAGTTTTTTGTTTTTCTTTCTTGACACCTTTATTCATCTCTTTAACAAGTTTAGCAATTCGCTCTTTCTCAATCTTATCTGCTTGATACTCTTCTTGCTCTTTTAAACTTGGTTGTGTCAAGGTGATGTCAATCTTTAAATCAGGAATGTCAATCGTATCTCCAATACGGATTTTTTTCCCACGTCTACTTTCTAACTCGCCATTAAAGTAAACTTGATGATCTATTAAAAAGGATTTGATAGCACCACCGCTTTGTATAATTCCAAGTTCTTTTAGGAGGGCTTGGAGCGTAATAAATTCTTCAAATAATTTGTATTCCATAATTCACCTCAATCTTTGGTATTATACCATATTTTCCTTGAAATAGCTGAAGGAAAGTTAGCTGAAATGAAAACGGTTTTACTCTTTAAAGCTATAAAGAGAACAAGAAAAATTTTGATTTTCGTGGTATAATAGAACTCTATATGTAAGGAGGTAAGGTATGGAGTTAGTGCCTGGAATTTTAGCACATTTTGTTCAATCCAAAAAGTTTAAAACAAATAAAATCACTATTCGTTTTACTGCTCCCTTATCTCTTGAGACAATAGCAGGACGTATGTTAAGTGCAAGTATGTTGGAGACGGCAAATCAAGCTTATCCCACATCACAAGCATTTCGCAGATACTTGGCAAGTTTATATGGAACAGATATTTCCACAAGTGCTTATCGTAGAGGACAAGCACATATTCTTGACTTAACATTTACCTACGTGCGAGATGAGTTCTTGAGTAAAAAAAATGTCTTGACTTCTCGAATTTTGGAATTGGTGAGACAGACTTTATTTGCTCCCTTAGCTCAAGATGGTGCTTTTGAGCCAGCTTTATTTGAAATTGAAAGAAAACAGTTATTGGCTAGTCTAGCTACTGATATGGATGATTCATTTTATTTTGCTCATAAGGAGTTGGATAGCTTGTTCTTCCATGATGAGCGTCTTCAATTGAGATACAGTGATTTACGAAATAGTATTTCAAATGAGTCTCCGGAAAGTAGCTACATGTGCTTTCAAAATGCTCTGAAAAATGATCGTATTGATTTCTTTTTCTTAGGTGATTTTAATGAAGTAGAAATTACAGAATCACTGAAGTCATTACCCTTTACAGCTAGAGAGAACGGCGTCACTATCCAGTACCATCAATCTTATTCGAATGTTCTACGAGAAGGAATGTTTCAGAGGAATGTTGGGCAATCTATTTTGGAATTAGGCTATCATTCTCCTGTAAAATATGGTGATGATGAGCATTTGCCCATGCTTGTTATGAATGGTTTGTTGGGTGAATTTGCACATTCGAAACTTTTTACAAATGTTCGTGAAAATGCTGGAATAGCCTATACAGTCTCTAGTCAATTGGATTTGTTTAGTGGTCTGTTAAGGATGTATGCGGGTATCGATAGAGAAAATCGAAATCAGGCTAGAAAAATGATGAATCATCAATTGCTAGATCTGAAAAAGGGTAATTTTACAGATTTTGAACTTGAACAAACCAAGGAGATGATTCGACGATCTTTGTTGATGGCTCAAGATAATCAACAGACCCTGGTTGAAAGAGCCTATTTGAATGCTCTATTGGGGAAATCAAGCTTTGATATTGATCGATTGGTGGCAAAATTAGAGAGTGTTGATAAAGAGGCTGTATGTAAAGCTGCCAACAGTTTGAAGTTACAAGCGATTTACTTTATGGAAGGAGTAGAATGACAAAGGTTACTTTTGAAGAAAAATACTATCCTGCTGTAAAGGAAACAGTCTACAAAGCACAATTGTCAAATGGATTGACAGTTTCTTTACTTCCTAAGCGAGATTTCAATGAGGTTTATGGGATTGTAACAGTTCAATTTGGTTCTGTAGATGCAACTTATACAAGCTTGGAAAAAGGTTTACGTCATCATCCAGCAGGAATTGCACATTTTCTTGAACATAAATTGTTTGAAAGAGAAAATTCTGAGGATATAATGGCTGCTTTTACTCGATTAGGTGCGGACAGTAATGCCTTTACAAGCTTTACTAAGACCAGCTATCTTTTTTCAACAATTGACCATCTATTAGAAAATTTAGATTTGCTAGATGAGTTAGTCGGAGATGTTCATTTTACAGAAGAGTCTGTTTTGAGGGAACAGGCTATTATCCAGCAAGAACGAGAAATGTACCAAGATGATCCAGACTCACGTTTGTTTTTTGCAACATTAGCCAACCTTTTTCCTGATACTCCTTTAGCAACAGATATAGTTGGAAGTGAAAAATCAATTTCTGAGATTCAAGTTTCAAATTTAAAAGAGAACTTTACAGACTTTTACAAACCTGTCAACATGTCACTGTTTTTAGTTGGAAATATTGATGTGGAAGTTGTTGAGGAATACTTTTCGAAAAAGGAAAAGGAAGTTTCAAACCAGTTTACGGTTTCAAAAGAGCAACTCCTTTTGCAGCCTGTGAAGCAAACAGATAGTCTTCGGATGGAAGTTTCTTCACCCAAACTTGCTGTTGCGATTAGAGGCAATGGGCAAATAAGAGAAGCTGAGTCTTATCGTTACAATATTTTATTGAAATTACTATTTACGATGATGTTTGGTTGGACTTCTGATCGTTTTCAAAGGTTATATGAGACTGGGAAGCTAGATGCGTCATTGTCACTTGAGGTTGAAGTCAACAGTCGCTTTCATTTTGTGATATTGACAATGGACACCAAAGAGCCTGTTTCTCTGTCGCATCAATTTCGTAAAGCGATTCGTCAGTTTAGTAATGATGCGGATATTACCGAGGAACATTTAGATCTTGTTAAGAGTGAGATGTTTGGGGAGTTTTTCAGTAGCATGAACTCTTTGGAATTTATTGCAACTCAATACGATCCGATGGATCGCGGAGAAACAATTTTTGATTTTCCGAAAATTTTACAGGAAATTACTTTGGAGGATGTTCTAGAAGCTGGACATCGTTTGATTGATAATGGTGATCTAGTTGATTTTACAATCTTTCCAGCTTAAAAGATGACTAATACTAGAAAGAAGGAATGGTACGTATGAGAAAAAAAACAATTGGCGAGGTTCTACGTTTAGCCAGAATTAACCAGGGATTGAGTCTGGAAGAATTACAGGAAAAAACTGAAATTCAGTTGCATTTTCTAGAAGCTATGGAGGCAGATGATTTTGATCAACTTCCTAGTACCTTCTATGCTCGTTCTTTTTTAAGAAAATATGCCTGGGCAGTAGAGTTAGATGAAAGAATTGTTTTGGATGCCTATGATTCAGGTAGTATGATCACTTATGAAGAGGTAGATGTCGATGAAGAAGACCTGTCTGGTCGCAGACGATCAAATAAGAAAAAAACGTCTTATCTCCCCTTGTTTTATTTCGTTCTATTTGCTTTGTCAATTTTAATTTTTGTCACTTACTATGTTTGGAACTACATCCAAACTCAGCCAAATCCTTCTTCAGCTAATTATAGTGTTGTGAACTCGACTAGTTCCACAACCTCATCTAGTTCATCTTCTAGTAGTCAGACGTCTAGCTCGTCTTCTACTACGGAATCAACTATTACAGTGTCAGGAGAAGGAAACCGCATTGAAGCTCGGTATAAAACGAGTAAGGAAACCGCTACTGTTCAACTGGCAGTATCAGATGTAACTAGTTGGGTAAGTGTTTCAGGAAGTGAGCTGGAGGGTGGTGTGACACTATCCGCAGACAATAAGAATGCAAAAACAACAGTTTCAACTAAGAATCCCGTTACCATTACTTTAGGTGTAGTGAAGGGAGTTACTGTGACAGTGGACAATCAAACGATTGATACTTCGAAGCTGACAACTCAGACTGGAACTGTAATACTTACATTTACTACAGATTAAGGAAAAATCAATGAAAAAAGAACAAATTCCTAATGTATTAACTATTGGTAGAATTCTCTTTATACCTCTCTTTATTCTTATTTTGACTTTAGGCCATTCACAAGGAAGTCATTTGCTGGCAGCAATCATCTTTGCAGTTGCTAGTATAACGGATTATCTTGATGGTTACCTTGCTCGTAAATGGAATGTAGTCAGCAACTTTGGAAAATTTGCAGATCCGATGGCTGATAAGCTGTTGGTTATGTCAGCTTTTATCATGTTGATTGAGTTAGGCATGGCTCCAGCTTGGGTTGTTGCTATTATCATCTGTCGTGAACTTGCGGTGACAGGCTTGCGTTTGTTGCTTGTTGAGACGGGAGGGACAGTTCTAGCAGCAGCGATGCCAGGGAAAATCAAGACCTTTAGTCAGATGTTTGCCATTATCTTTTTGCTCTTACATTGGAATTTAATTGGGCAACTGTTGCTTTATATAGCTTTATTTTTCACCATCTACTCTGGTTATGATTATTTCAAGGGTAGCGCTCATGTATTCAAAGGGACATTTGGTTCGAAATGAAATCGATTATTGAAGTAAAAGATCTGTCTTTTCGTTACAAGGAAGACCAGGATCATTATGACGTTAATAATGTCTCGTTTCACGTGAAACGGGGAGAATGGCTTTCGATTGTAGGTCATAATGGAAGTGGAAAATCGACAACTATCCGTTTGATTGATGGATTGCTTGAAGCAGAGTCTGGGGAAATCTGGATCGATGGGCAATTGCTGTCCTCTGAGAACGTTTGGGACTTGCGTCGACAAATTGGTATGGTTTTTCAAAATCCAGATAACCAATTTGTGGGGGCGACTGTTGAAGATGATGTTGCCTTTGGTTTAGAAAATCAGGGACTTCCTCGTGAAGAAATGAAGAAGAGAGTGGTTGAATCTTTGGAGTTGGTAGGTATGCTGGACTTTAAGAGGAGAGAACCAGCTCGTTTATCTGGTGGACAAAAACAGCGTGTGGCTATTGCTGGAGTTGTTGCCCTGAGGCCAGCTATTTTGATTTTGGACGAGGCTACAAGTATGTTGGATCCTGAGGGACGCAGAGAACTGATTCAGACAGTTCAAGAGATTCGAAAAGACCATCAGATGACAGTCGTCTCCATTACACATGACTTAGAAGAAGTTGCGATGAGTGACCGTGTCTTGGTCATGAAAAAAGGCCAAGTGGAGTCAACCAGTAGCCCAAGAGAACTTTTTTCGCGGGACGACCTTGACCAGATAGGGTTGGATGAGCCTTTTACTAATCAATTGAGAGAATCTTTGAGAGAGACTGGTTATCAGTTGCCGGATGGCTATTTGACAGAAGGAGAGCTAGAGGACAAGCTATGGGAATTACTCTAGAAAATGTGAGCTTTACCTATCAAGAGGGGACTCCCCTATCTTCATCAGCCTTGACTGATGTTTCTTTGACGATTGAGGATGGTTCCTATACAGCTTTAGTAGGGCACACAGGTAGTGGGAAATCAACGATTTTACAGCTTTTAAATGGCCTATTGGTACCAAGTAAGGGTTCTGTTCGAGTTTTCGATACCGTCATTACCCCTACATCAACCAATAAAGAAATTCGCCAGATTCGAAAGCAGGTTGGTCTAGTGTTTCAATTTGCTGAAAATCAGATTTTCGAAGAGACTGTTTTGAAAGATGTTGCATTTGGACCACAAAATTTTGGAGTTTCTGAGGAAGAGGCCAAGAAAATTGCGCGTGAAAAGTTAGCCTTGGTAGGCATCGATGAGTCACTCTTTGAGCGCAGTCCTTTTGAACTTTCGGGTGGTCAGATGAGACGTGTGGCTATAGCAGGTATGCTAGCCATGGAGCCAACTGTCTTGGTTTTGGATGAGCCTACAGCTGGACTAGATCCTCTGGGCAGAAAAGAACTGATGACCCTGTTTAAAAAACTTCACCTTGCTGGAATGACAATCGTCCTGGTAACGCATTTGATGGATGACGTAGCTGCATATGCTGATCAGGTCCATGTTATGGAAAAGGGGCGTTTGGTCAAAAGTGGTAAACCGAGCGAAGTTTTCCAAGATGTAGCCTCTATGGAAAAGGTGCAGTTAGGTGTGCCTAAAATAACAGCCTTTTGTAAACGTTTGGCAGATAGAGGTGTAGCTTTTAAAAAATTGCCAATCAAGATAGAGGAGTTTAAGGAGTCGCTAAATGGATAGTATGATTTTAGGGCGTTATATACCGGGGGATTCCATCATTCATCGCTTGGATCCCCGTAGTAAATTGCTTGCCATGATCCTGTTGATTTTGATTGTATTTTGGGCCAATAATCCCCTCACTAATCTCATTCTGTTTGTAGCGACAGGTATATTTATCGCTTTGTCAGGCGTTTCCCTCTCATTTTTTGTTCAGGGATTAAAATCCATGTTCTTCTTGATTGCTTTTACAACTCTTTTTCAGCTCTTTTTCATTTCAAGTGGAAATATCCTATTTGAGTTTTCTTTTATAAAAATAACGGATTATGCTTTGCAACAAGCAGGAATCATTTTCTGTCGTTTTGTGTTGATTATTTTCTTTTCAACCTTGCTAACATTAACGACCATGCCTTTGAGTCTGGCAGCCGCAGTTGAAGCTCTTTTAGCACCGCTGAAACGTGTGAAAGTTCCCGTTCATGAAATTGGTCTTATGTTATCAATGAGTTTGCGTTTTGTTCCAACCTTGATGGATGACACAACGAGAATTATGAATGCTCAAAAAGCTCGTGGAGTTGACTTTGGCGAAGGTAGCATCGTTCAAAAAGTAAAGGCTATGATTCCAATTTTAATTCCTCTTTTTGCGACGAGCTTAAAGCGTGCAGATTCATTGGCAATAGCAATGGAAGCGCGTGGTTATCAGGGAGGAAAGGGTAGAAGTCAGTATAGACAGTTGAGATGGAGTCAAAAGGATACACTGGCAATTCTTGTGATTTTGGTACTGGGATGTTTCTTATTTTTCTTAAAATCTTAGCAGGTTTGTAGGATTGATAAGAAGCTCAAAGTAGCAGGTTTTTAGTATAAAGGTAGGAATATGAACCGTTTTAAAAAATCAAAATATCTAATCATCGTTTTTGTCACAGTTCTGGCAGTTTCTGTACTATTAGTGACAACCTATTCAAGCGCTATTGTGACGAAACTAGGAGATGGGATTTCCTTGGTAGATAGAATTGTTCAAAAACCCTTTCAGTGGTTTGATACTTTCAAATCAGATTTGGGACATTTGACGCAGACTTACAATGAAAACGAAAGTCTAAAAAAACAGCTTTATCAACTAGAGGTGGAGTCTAATCAATCAGAAAGTTTAAAAAATGAAAATGAACAATTACGTCAGTTGCTGGATATGAAGTCAAAATTGCAGGCTACAAAAACCATTGCAGCAGATGTGATTATGCGAGCTCCAGTATCTTGGAAACAAGAGTTAACAATTGATGCGGGAAGTTCAAAAGGAGCTTCTGAAAATATGTTGGCCATTGCAAACGGGGGCTTGATTGGTAGTGTTTCAAAGGTGGAGGATCATTCAACAACGGTCAATCTATTGACAAACACCGAAAATTCAGACAAAATTTCTGTTAAAATCCTGCATGGCTCTACTGAAATTTACGGGATTATCGTTGGTTATGATAAGGAGTCAGAACTGCTTAAAATTAGCCAATTAAATAGTAACAGTGACATTAGCGCAGGAGACAAGGTGACTACAGGGGGGCTCGGAAACTTTAATGTTAAGGATATCCCTGTTGGAGAGGTTGTTGCTACAACACACAGCAGTGATTATCTAACAAAGGAAGTAACAGTAAAGTTAAGTGCTGACACCAAAAATCTTCATGTGGTTGAGTTAGTGGGGAATTAGCAATGAGACTGTTAAAACAAATTGGTATTTTCTTTTTACTCCCTTTTGTCGTACTAATTGATGCACATATTGGACAATTAGCGGGATCCTTCTTCCCCCACTTTCATTTAGCCAGTCATTTTCTATTCTTGTTTCTCTTATTTGAGACAATCGAGGTGTCAGAGTATCTCTATCTAGCCTATTGTTGTATAGTGGGTTTGGTTTACGATATTTATTTTTTCCACTTAATTGGAATTGCCACGCTTTTGTTTATCTTGATTGGTGCTTCGCTCCATAAGTTTAACAGCGTGATATTGACGAATCGTTGGACAAGGATGTTGACCATTATTGTAATCAGTTTTCTGTTTGATATGGGGAGTTATCTTCTTGCTTTGGCTGTGGGATTGACGGTAGATTCTATGCCAGTCTTCATTGTCTATAGTCTTGTCCCATCAATGATTCTAAACTTCTTATGGATGGTGATTTTCCAATACATTTTTGAAAAATATTATCTATGAGAAAGAAATATAAATGTAACAAAGGCGTAATATTTATTATGTCTTTTTTTGGTATACTAGTAATGTCTTAAATAGAAGGAGTATTCACACAATATGAAGAAAAAAATCTTAGCGTCACTTTTGTTAAGTACAGTATTGGTTTCACAAGCGGCGGTATTAACAACTGTTCATGCTGAAACAACTGATGAAAAAATTGCTGCTCAAGATAGTAAAATCAGTGACTTGTCAGCTAAACAAAAAGAAGCTCAAAAACAAGTAGATGAAATCCAAACGCAAGTTACAGCTATTCAAACACAACAAGCAAGCTTGCAAGCTGAAAATGAAACACTTCAAGCTGAGTCTAAGAAACTTGAAGGAGAAATTACAGAGCTTTCTAAGAACATTGTTGCTCGTAATGACTCATTGGAAAAACAAGCACGTAGCGCACAAACAAACGGTGCTGCAACTAGCTACATCAACACAATTGTAAACTCAAAATCAATTACTGAAGCTGTTTCACGTGTTGCAGCCATGAGCGAGATTGTATCAGCTAACAACAAAATGTTGGAACAACAAAAGGCTGATAAAAAATCAATTGCTGAAAAACAAGTTACGAATAACGAAGCTATCAATACCGTAATTGCCAACCAACAAACTCTTGCTGACGATGCACAAGCATTGACAACAAAACAAGCAGAGTTGAAAGTTGCTGAGTTAAACCTTGCTGCAGAGAAAGCTACTGCAGAAAGTGATAAAGCTACTTTATTGGAACAAAAAGCAGCAGCAGAGGCTGAAGCAAAAGCAGCAGCTGAAGCAGAAGCAGCTTATAAAGCACGTCAAACAAGCCAACAACAATCAGTTGTTGCTTCTGGAAATACAACACTTTCAGATCAAGTGCAAGCAACTTCAAGCTCTTCATCAGATGATGATTCAAGCTACACTCCGGCACCTGCTCCAACTCCAACTAGACAGCGTCCAACATACAGTACAAATGCTTCAAGTTATCCTGTAGGTCAATGTACATGGGGTGCTAAGACCTTGGCTCCATGGGCCGGTGATTATTGGGGTAATGGCGGTCAGTGGGCAGCTAGTGCAGCGGCAGCTGGATTCCGTACAGGTTCTACCCCACAAGTTGGTGCAATTGCTTCATGGGATGATGGAGGATACGGACATGTAGCAGTTGTTACGGCTGTTGAGTCCCCAACTCGCATTCAAGTTTCAGAATGTAACTATGATGGTAGCGGAACTCAACCAATCGGAAATTATCGTGGATGGTTTAATCCCACAGCATCACGTGGTACAGTAAGATATATTTACCCAAACTAACATATTAATTATTATTAAAAAATTTAGGGTGAGGTTTTATTAATCTCACCCTTTGTATAGTATTAATAAAAAATTTTCATCAGAACGTTTTTATCATTATGGAATTAAAGATTGGATGAAAATTATCAGATATATAGCTAGAATAAGTATGTTTATCTAACGAAAAAATAACAAGGTTTTAAGAGAGTTGGTACTGGAATTATGTTTACTTATAAAATGAATGTTGATGTTCATGAGTGGGATTTATTTTTACAAAATCATCCTCAAGGAAATTTATTGCAGAGTAGTGATTGGGCCAAGATAAAGGATACTTGGGGGAATGAGAGAGTTGGATTTTATAAAGAAAATCAACTAGTTGGAGTAGCGAATATATTAATCCAGCCTCTTCCATTAGGATTTTCCATGTTCTATATTCCAAGAGGTCCAGTTATTAATTATGAAGATAAAGAACTTTTGAAATTTGTGCTTTTAACATTGAAAAAACTTGCTAAAAAAAGCCATGCAATAATGGTTAAATTTGATCCAAGTCTTTTCATCAGCCTAAGTCTTATCGATCAAGAAACTATCCAAAATTCTAAAACTTTTGAAATTATTGAGGAATTGCAAAAAAACAAAGTTCATTGGACAGGTTTGACAAAGGATATGGCCGAAAACATACAACCTCGTTTTCAAGCTAATATTCATAAAGAAAACTTCTCGCTAGATCAACTATCCAAGTCTACTAAACAGACAATCCGAACTGCAAGAAATAAAGGATTGGAAGTGAAATTTGGTGGCCTTGATTTATTAGATGAATTTTCATTTTTAATGAAGAAAACAGAGTCTCGTAAGAATATCAGTTTACGAGGTAAAGATTATTATCAGAAGTTACTGAATACTTATCCTGATCACTCCTTCATCACACTGAGCTATTTAGACTTACCTAATAGACTGAAAGAAGTTGAGCAGCAACTCGAAAAGAATCTTAAAATAGCGCAGAAGTTCACAGATAAAACGAAGGAAAGTAAAATAAGAGATAATCAGCAAGAGAGAAAACGATTAGAGGAAGAAATTTCTTTCCTTAAGAGTTATATTGATAGAGGGGATAGTATTGTCCCGTTGTCTGGCACTTTAACCATCGAATTTGGGAAAACTTCTGAAAACTTATATGCTGGAATGAATGAGGAATTTAGGCATTATCAACCTGCTATTCCAACATGGTTTGAGACTGCTCAATATTCATTTGAACGTGGGGCAGATACTCATAATATGGGTGGAATTGAAAACAACTTAGAAGGTGGGTTATTTAATTTTAAGTCTAAGTTTAATCCCACTATTGAAGAATTTGCTGGTGAGTTTAACTATCCAATTAGTTCATTATATTTCTTGTTTAATTTAGCTTATAAGATTCGTAAGAAACTTCGAAGTAGATAGCATAAACTAATTATTTTGTCACTACATTAAATTTAAAAAAATTAGCTATCAGAACATCTCAGCAGTATATGTTGAGATGTTTTAAATTTAGAGCTTTTAACTAGTAATTTAGTATCATAAAATCACTTGAAATAAAGCTCCAATTATGATAGAATAAAACTTGTCGTGTAAACGATAATACTCATTCTTGATGAATTGTGAAACTGTTGCCCTTGGGTCGTTTTGCAAGTTGAAATCGAGGAGAGGAAAAAACAAAAAGGAGAAATACTCATGGCAGTAATTTCAATGAAACAACTTCTTGAGGCTGGTGTACACTTTGGTCACCAAACTCGTCGCTGGAACCCTAAGATGGCTAAGTACATCTTCACTGAGCGTAACGGAATCCACGTTATCGACTTGCAACAAACTGTAAAATACGCTGACCAAGCTTACGACTTTATGCGTGATGCAGCAGCTAACGATGCAGTTGTATTGTTTGTTGGTACTAAGAAACAAGCTGCTGACGCTGTTAAAGAAGAAGCAGAACGTTCAGGTCAATACTACATCAACCACCGTTGGTTGGGTGGAACTCTTACTAACTGGGGAACTATCCAAAAACGTATCGCTCGTTTGAAAGAAATCAAACGTATGGAAGAAGAAGGAATCTTCGATGTTCTTCCTAAGAAAGAAGTTGCACTTCTTAACAAACAACGTGCACGTCTTGAAAAATTCTTGGGTGGTATCGAAGACATGCCTCGTATCCCAGATGTAATGTACGTAGTTGACCCACATAAAGAACAAATCGCTGTTAAAGAAGCTAAAAAATTGGGTATCCCAGTTGTAGCGATGGTTGACACAAACACTGATCCAGACGATAT
Source organism: Streptococcus sp. ST14 (assembly GCF_046098195.1). Classification (NCBI taxonomy): domain Bacteria; kingdom Bacillati; phylum Bacillota; class Bacilli; order Lactobacillales; family Streptococcaceae; genus Streptococcus; species Streptococcus sp. ST14. The sequence continues at coordinate 66,958 of NZ_JBJUSF010000004.1, read as the reverse complement.
CGATGTAATCATCCCAGCTAACGATGACGCTATCCGCGCTGTTAAATTAATCACAGCTAAATTGGCTGACGCTATCATCGAAGGACGTCAAGGTGAAGATGCAGCAGCAGTTGAAGCTGAATTTGCAGCTTCAGAAGCTCAAGCTGACTCAATAGAAGAAATCGTTGAAGTTGTAGAAGGCGACAACGCTTAATTCATATAAATAGTAATTACCTAGGAGGGCGGGGCCTAGCCCAGCTCTCCTATTTTTAAAAAATATAGGAGAATCAAAATGGCAGAAATTACAGCTAAACTTGTAAAAGAGTTGCGTGAAAAATCTGGTGCCGGTGTTATGGACGCTAAAAAAGCGCTTGTAGAAACAGACGGTGATATCGAAAAAGCGATCGAATTGCTTCGCGAAAAAGGTATGGCGAAGGCAGCTAAGAAAGCTGACCGTGTTGCAGCTGAAGGTTTGACTGGTGTATTTGTTAACGGTAACGTTGCAGCAGTAGTTGAAGTAAATGCCGAAACTGACTTCGTTGCGAAAAACGCTCAATTCGTTGACTTGGTAAATGCTACAGCTAAAGTAATCGCTGAAGGTAAACCAGCTAACAACGAAGAAGCACTTGCTTTGACAATGCCTTCAGGTGAAACTCTTGAAGCTGCATATGTATCTGCAACAGCTACAATCGGTGAAAAAATCTCATTCCGTCGTTTTGCTTTGCTTGAAAAAACAGATGCGCAACACTTTGGAGCATACCAACACAATGGTGGACGTATCGGTGTTATCTCTGTTATTGAAGGTGGAGACGAAGCGCTTGCTAAACAAATCTCAATGCACATTGCTGCGATGAAACCAACAGTTCTTTCTTACAAAGAATTGGATGAGCAGTTCGTTAAAGATGAGTTGGCACAATTGAACCACGTAATCGATCAAGATAACGAAAGCCGTGCAATGGTTGGTAAACCAGCTCTTCCACACTTGAAGTATGGATCAAAAGCACAATTGACTGATGAAGTGATTGCTCAAGCTGAAGCTGATATCAAAGCTGAGTTGGCTGCAGAAGGCAAACCAGAAAAAATCTGGGACAAAATCATCCCAGGTAAAATGGACCGCTTCATGCTTGACAACACTAAAGTTGACCAAGCATACACACTTCTTGCACAAGTATACATCATGGATGACAGCAAGACAGTTGAAGCTTACCTTGAATCAGTAAATGCTTCAGTAGTTGAGTTCGCTCGCTTTGAAGTTGGTGAAGGTATCGAGAAAGCTGCAAACGACTTTGAAGCAGAAGTTGCAGCTACAATGGCAGCAGCCTTGAATAACTAATAGAAAAGGAAGCAAATTGCTTCCTTTTTCTTTTGGTCTAGAGAGTAGGCTCTATATGAGTAAACAAAAAGCCCTTTAATAAGGGCTAAGTGCATTTAGGAGGCTACACTTCAAATTCATAGAGTGCTGTAGACAAATAACGTTCGCCGTTATCTGGTGCTAAAGCAAGGACTTTCTTACCTGTACCTAATTTCTTGGCAACTTCAATTGCCCCGTAAATCGCTGCAGCTGAAGAAATCCCAACAAGGAAGCCTTCTTTTCCACCAATTTCACGGCCAAGTGCTAGAGCATCATCTGACGTCACGCGGACGATACCATCATAGGCCTTTGTATCAAGTGTTTCAGGAATAAATCCAGCTGAAATGCCTTGAATTTTGTGAGGTCCTGGCTTTTCACCAGACAAGATAGCTGACTCGTCTGCCTCAACTGCATAAACTTGAATGTTTGGATTTGCTGCTTTAAGAGCGTGAGAAACACCTGAGATAGTTCCACCGGTGCCAACACCACCCACAAAAGCATCTAAACCATCAGAACCGAAAGCAGCCAGTATTTCAGCTCCTGTTGTTCTTTCGTGTACTTCTGGGTTAGCTGGATTATTAAATTGGAGTGGAAGGAAGCCGTCACGTTCAGCGGCGATTTCCTGAGCTTTGGCAATAGCCCCTTTCATTCCTTCGCTACCAGGAGTAAGGACGAGTTCAGCACCATAGGCTTGGATAATCTTACGTCGTTCCACACTCATCGTTTCAGGCATGACGATAACAACTTTATATCCTTTAGCAGCACCGACCCATGAAAGACCAATACCAGTGTTTCCACTCGTTGCTTCAACAATGGTAGCACCCGGTTTTAGAATACCATCTTGTTCCGCTTTTTCAATCATGCTAAGGGCAATGCGGTCTTTTACTGACGATCCAGGGTTAAAAGCTTCTAGTTTAACATAGACATCTGCAGCACCTTCTGGAACAATGTTGTTAAGTTTAACAATCGGTGTTTGTCCAATAAGTTCAGTGATATTGTTATAAATAGCCATAGATATACCTCTTTGTATAAGATGATACTAGTATAACGCGCTTAAGGCTATTTGTAAAATATAGAAATCCTATCAAAGTGATAGGATTTTTTTATATCAAAGGTCTAAGCCATTAATTTTTAATCGATTGTGATAAGCCAATTCTAATAAATAGGTGTAAAGCGGAAGGATGTCCGTTTTTTTAGGGAATTCAAATTTGTGGTAACTAAAATGCTCATTATGTGCTTTTAGAAAGACATTCTCTAAATAAGTGATCGTAATCTCACTATCATCTATACCTGCTCCTGCAGTCTCCATTTCAACGTTGACAATGTTCATCAAAAAGAGTGACTTAACAGATATCTTGCGACCAGTAGCGCCTTGCTTATCTGTAAAGATGATACGAATATTTGTAAAGATGATTGCGTCACGAATGAGCTTATATCCACTTTGAATCTCTTCATTCTCTAGTAGATATTGTCCATATTCTTTGATAAGGGTCTTTTTGTTTTCCTCGCTGAAGTTACCAGCAAGTCCTTGAATAAATTTTCCAAACGCCATGTATTTCTCCTTTGTTTACACTAAGTTTACAGGAACTTCAACTTCTCGTAAACCTTGATTTGTTAAAGTAACCTTTCCATTAAAAAACTCTACAAGAGCAGACTTGATATTTTCTTTCTCTTCCTTATCAACATAAATTATGGTATCGATTTGATCTGTAAAGTTTGTCTCGAGTTCCATGAGATGATGTTCTTTAAGGAAATTACCATACTCTTGGTATTGAGCGTAAGACATCTGAATGGCTATGCCAGCTTGCTCTTTGATTTCAATAATGCCAATTTCTTTGACAGCCAAGGCCACACTACCTGCATAGGCACGGATCAAACCGCCAGCACCTAGTTTGATGCCACCAAAGTAGCGTGTCACTACCACACAGAGATTGGTTAGATTATGATTTTCTAAGACACCCAGCATAGGGACTCCAGCAGTACAACTAGGTTCCCCATCATCACTCGTACGTTTGATTTCACTGCGTTCCCCTACAATAAAAGCAGAGCAGTTATGGGTGGCTTTATAGTGTTCTTTTTTGATGGTAGTGATGAAGTCACGAGCCTCTTCTTCGCTATAAACACGCTTGACATGACAGATAAATCGGGATTTTTTGATTTCTTCTTGGACCTGCCCATCCTCTTTAATTGTTCTAAATTCCATGATTCAATTGTACTAAAAAAATATCTAAAGTGCTAGATTTTTACGAATATTAAAGTATGAAAGTAAATCCAAATTACCTCGGTCGCTTGTTTACTGAGAAAGAATTAACTGAAGAAGAACGACAGGTAGCAGTGAGACTGCCAGCAATGAGAAAAGAGAAGGGGAAACTGTTTTGTCAACGTTGTAATAGTTTGATTCTAGAAGAATGGTATTTGCCTATTGGTGCCTACTATTGTAGGGAGTGTTTGCTGATGAAGCGAGTCAGGAGTGATCAAGCTTTGTACTATTTTCCGCAGGAAGATTTTCCTAAGCAAGATGTTCTCAAATGGCGTGGTCAGTTAACACCTTTTCAAGAAAAAGTGTCAGAGGAACTGCTTCAGGCGGTAGACAAGCAAGAGCCAACCTTGGTTCACGCTGTAACAGGAGCGGGAAAGACAGAGATGATTTATCAAGTTGTGGCTAAAGTGATTGATGAAGGTGGTGCAGTTTGTTTGGCCAGTCCTCGAATTGATGTGTGTTTAGAACTGTATAAGCGACTGCAGAATGACTTTGCTTGCGATATAGCGCTACTCCATGGCGAATCAGAGCCCTATTTTCGAACTCCCTTAGTAATTGCAACAACTCATCAGTTATTAAAATTTTATCATGCTTTTGATTTGTTGATAGTGGATGAGGTAGATGCCTTTCCTTATGTTGACAACACTATGCTTTACTATGCTGTAAAGAATAGTGTAAAGGAGGATGGATTGAGGATATTCCTTACAGCAACCTCTACAGATGAGTTAGATAGGAAGGTTCGCACAGGAGAATTAAATCGATTAAGCTTGCCGAGACGGTTTCATGGAAATCCTTTGATTATTCCTAAACCAGTCTGGTTATCGGATTTTAATCGCTGTTTAGAGAAAAGCCAGTTATCAACCAAGTTAAAGACCTATATTGAGAAACAGAGAAGAACAGGTTATCCATTGCTGATGTTTGCATCAGAGATTAAGAAAGGCGAAAAACTAAAAGAAATCTTGCAGGAGCAGTACCCGAATGAGAATATCGGTTTTGTATCTTCTGTCACAGAAGACCGATTAGAGCAAGTGCAAGCTTTTCGAGATGGAGAACTAACAATACTGATCAGTACAACAATATTGGAACGCGGGGTTACCTTCCCTTGTGTGGATGTTTTCGTAGTAGAAGCTAATCATCGTCTCTTTACCAAGTCTAGTTTGATTCAGATTGGAGGTCGAGTTGGGCGTAGTATGGACAGACCAACTGGTGAGTTGCTCTTCTTTCATGATGGATTAAATGCTTCCATCAAGAAGGCAATCAAGGAAATCAAGCAGATGAACAAGGAGGCGGGATTATGAACTGTTTATTATGTGGCCAGACTACAAAAAGTGAGTTAACTTTTGGTAGTCTCTTCCTTTTAAAAGATGACTGCAGTTATCTTTGCTCAGCTTGTGCTTCGAATTTTGAGAAGATTGGTGAAAAATATTGCCCAAACTGTATGAAAACAGGGGTGTCAACTCAATGTCAAGATTGTAAACTTTGGTGTAAAGAAGGAATTCAGGTTGATCATAAGGCAATCTTTACCTATAATCAAGCTATGAAAGACTTTTTCAGTCAATATAAGTTTGATGGTGATTTTTTGCTTAGAAAAGTTTTTGCTTCCGTTCTTGCTGAGGAGCTGAAAAAGTATAGAGGATATCAATTTGTTGTAATTCCCCTAAGTCCTGGAAGATTGCTTGAGAGGGGGTTTAACCAAGTCGAGGGTTTGGTTGAGGCGGCAGGCTTTTCTTTTAAAGATATATTAGGAAAAAGAGAAGAGAGTGCTAGTTCTTCTAAAAGCCGTTTGGAAAGATTGGCTACTGAAATTCCATTTTTTATTAAAGATGGAATCTCACTTCCTAAGAAGATTTTGCTGATTGATGACATCTATACAACAGGGGCAACTGTGAATCGTGTGAAACGACTTTTGGCAGAAGCAGGTGCTTTGGAAGTTAAAACTTTTTCCCTTGTAAGATGAGGAAAAAATTTGCAAAATGAAAATGAAAGCGTTATAATATAGTTAGAAAAACAAAAATGTTTAGAAAGAAGGTACTTATATGATTAAATATAGTATCCGTGGTGAAAACCTAGAAGTAACAGAAGCAATTCGTGATTATGTAGTTTCTAAACTCGAAAAGATTGAAAAGTATTTTCAACCTGAGCAGGAGTTGGATGCACGTGTGAACTTGAAAGTTTACCGTGAGAAAACGGCAAAGGTTGAAGTAACAATTCCACTTGGATCTATCACTCTTCGTGCTGAAGATATTTCTCAAGATATGTATGGTTCTATCGATCTTGTAACAGATAAAATTGAACGTCAGATTCGTAAAAATAAGACTAAAATCGAACGTAAGAATAAAAATAAAGTTGCGACAAGTCAACTCTTTACAGATGCTCTAGTTGAAGATGCAAATGTTGTGCAACCAAAAGTCGTTCGTTCAAAACAAATTGATTTGAAGCCAATGGATTTAGAAGAAGCCCTTCTCCAAATGGATTTATTGGGACATGATTTCTTTATCTATGTAGATGTGGAAGATCAAACAACTAATGTTTTGTATCGCCGTGAAGATGGTGAAGTTGGTTTGTTAGAAGTGAAAGAATCATAAAATAGAATTTTTAAAGTGGTTTACACCAGTGTAAACCACTTTTGTATTGCATCATTATAAAAGGTATAAATGGGGACAGTTATGAAAGACGTGGTGATTGTTTCAGCAGTGCGAACTCCAATAGGCTCCTTTGGAGGAAGTTTGAAGAATGTTTCAGCTGTTGATTTGGGAGCGTTGGTTATTAAGAGTGCTTTGGAAAAAGCCAATGTCAAACCAGAGCTAGTAGATGAAGTGATTATGGGGAATGTACTAGGCGCAGGTTTAGGTCAAAACGTAGCTCGTCAAATGAGCATTCATGCAGGACTCCCTGAATTTACACCAGCCTTTACTATCAACAAGGTTTGTGGTTCCGGTTTGAAGGCAGTGCAGTTGGCTGCTCAAGCAATTCAGTGTGGCGATGCAGATATTATCGTAGCTGGTGGTGCAGAAAACATGAGTCAGGCGCCATACGTTATGCCAAGCTTCCGTTGGGGCGGCCGTATGGGCGATTCAAAAGTGGTAGATACCATGATTAAGGACGGTTTGTCTGATGCTTTTAACGAATACCATATGGGGATTACAGCTGAGAATGTGGCTGAAAAATATGGCATCAGTCGAGAAGAACAAGATGCTCTTGCTTTAGAGTCACAAAAACGTGCAGTGGCGGCTATAGAATCTGGCCGCTTTAAAGAAGAGATTGTGCCAGTTGTCATTCCTCAACGCAAAGGTGATCCGATCGTTTTTGATACAGATGAATATCCTAGAAAAGATGCTAGCTTAGAGAGTTTGTCTAAGCTAGATCCTGTTTTCAAAAAAGACGGTTCTGTCACAGCGGGAAATGCTTCCGGTATCAATGACGGGGCAGCGGCTGTCTTGGTCATGAGTGCTGAAAAAGCGGAAGAATTAGGACTCTCAGTGATTGCTCGCATTTGTTCGTATGCAAGTGCAGGTTTGGACCCTAAGATGATGGGATGTGGGCCGATTTATGCGACTCGCAAGGCTCTTGAAAAAGGCAATTTGACAGTTGATGATCTCGACTTGATTGAGTCAAATGAAGCCTTTGCTACCCAGGCTTGTGTGGTTGGGAAAACACTTGGCTTTAACACAGATATTGTCAATGTCAATGGTGGCGCCATTGCTCTTGGTCACCCAATTGGAGCTTCCGGTTGCCGTATCCTAGTGACGCTGGTACATGAGATGATGAAACGTGATGCTAAAACTGGGTTAGCAACTCTCTGTATCGGAGGAGGGATGGGGACTGCCCTTATCGTGGAACGTTAGGTGTTAATGATTTGAACACGTGGGTAGGAGGGTGATGATTCCCTCCTCTTTTTGTGTCTGAAGTTAGAGAAATGAAGGGCTTGCATCTTTTAAAGGGTCGCTTTTTAAGGGCATTTGTGATATAATAATGCGCAAGAGGTTTAGAATGAAAAAAAATAATTTAATCCCGTTTTCTGCAGTCTTGCTAGGACTTGCAACTTTCGGAATCTTAACTTTGCTGATTATTTTTTCACAAAATAATGTTGTAACAATCAGTGTCTTGTTTTTATTTGTACTTCTTTATCTGCTTTTATTTGTCTGGCAAAAAAAACAGTATGAAAAGAGCGAAATTGAACAAATCCAATACGTAAATCATCAAGCTGAAAATAGCTTGAGTACTTTGCTTGATCAAATGCCGGTGGGAGTCCTGAAATTAGACTTATCTAGTGGCGAAGTGGAATGGTTTAATCCCTATGCTGAGCTGATTTTGACGAATGAAGAAGGGGAAATTGATGTTGAATTAATTCAAACCATCATCAAGGCTTCTGTTGGGAATCTTGGTTCGTATGCTACCTTGGGCGAAACACGGAATGCTGTTCATATGGACAAGGCTTCGGGTGTTTTGTATTTCTTTGATGTTTCTGGGGAGTACGAAGCGACTGTCGAATTGGTAACTAGTCGTCCAGTCATTGGGGTCATCTCAGTGGATAATTACGATGATTTGGAGGATGCGACGTCTGACTCTGATATCAGCCATATCAATAGCTTTGTAGCTAATTTTGTTTCAGAATTTGCTAGTAAGTATGCTATGTTTTCTCGCCGTGTGGGGATGGATCGTTTTTATTTATTCACAGATTACACAGTACTCGAGGAATTGATGAATGATAAATTCTCTGTTATTGATAGTTTCCGAGAAGAATCAAAACAGAGGCAACTGGCCCTAACCTTAAGTATGGGATTTTCTTATGGTGATGGAAATCATGAAGAGATAGGGAAAATTGCCTTGCTCAACTTGAACTTAGCAGAAGTTCGCGGTGGTGACCAGGTGGTGGTCAAGGAAAATAACGAAACCAAGAATCCTGTCTACTTTGGTGGAGGAACTGCTGCATCTATCAAACGTACTCGTACACGTACCAGAGCCATGATGACAGCCATTTCTGATAAGATTCGAAGTGTTGACCAAGTTTTTGTAGTCGGTCATAAAAATCTAGATATGGATGCTTTGGGCTCTGCTGTTGGTATGCAGTTGTTTGCAAGTAATATTATTGAGAACAGTTATGCTGTCTACGATGCAGACCATATGCCAGCAGATATCGAACGTGCTATTCAGTTCTTGAAGAAGGAAGATGTCACGAAACTTTTATCTCTTACAGATGCGATGAAGCTAGTTACAAACCGTTCATTATTGATTCTGGTGGATCATTCCAAGACGGCTCTGACCTTGTCAAAAGATTTTTATGATTTGTTCACTCAAACTATTGTTATTGACCATCATAGACGTGATCAGGATTTCCCTGAGAATGCAGTCATCACCTATATTGAAAGTGGAGCAAGTAGTGCCAGTGAGTTGGTCACAGAATTGATTCAGTTCCAAAATTCTAAGAAGAATCGTTTGAGTCGTATGCAGGCCAGTGTTTTGATGGCTGGTATGATGCTGGATACCAAGAATTTCACATCTCGCGTGACGAGTCGAACCTTTGATGTGGCTAGCTATCTGAGAACACGGGGAAGTGACAGTATTGCTATCCAGGAGATTGCTGCGACAGATTTTGAAGAGTACCGTGAGGTAAATGAACTCATTTTACAAGGTCGTAAGTTAGGTTCAGATATCTTGATTGCCCAAGCTAGGGACTCAATGTCTTATGACACAGTTGTTATCAGTAAGGCTGCCGATGCTATGCTGGCTATGTCTGGCATTGAAGCCAGCTTCGTTCTGGCAAAAAATACACAAGGATTTATTTCTATCTCGGCTCGAAGTCGTAGTAAAATCAATGTGCAACGTATTATGGAAGAGCTGGGTGGTGGTGGTCACTTTAATCTAGCAGCTGCGCAAATCGAGGATATGAGTTTGTCGGAAGCAGGAGAAAAATTGACTCAACTAATCCTGGAAGAACTAAAGGAAAAGGAGAAAGAAGAATGAAAGTAATCTTTTTAGCAGATGTTAAAGGAAAAGGAAAAAAAGGCGAAATTAAGGAAGTGCCAACTGGCTATGCTCAAAACTTCCTGATTAAAAAGAATTTGGCCAAGGAAGCGACTGCTCAAGCAGTGGGTGAGTTGCGTGGAAAACAAAAATCAGAAGAAAAGGCTCATGCTGAAATGATTGCTGAAGCAAAAGCCATCAAGGCTAAGCTTGAAGCAGAAGAAACAGTTGTAGAGTTTGTTGAAAAGGTTGGACCAGATGGCCGTACATTTGGCTCTATCACTAACAAGAAAATTGCAGAAGAATTGCTTAAGCAATTTGGTATCAAGATTGACAAACGCAATATTCAAGTGCAAGCACCAATTCGAGCAGTAGGTTTGATTGATGTACCAGTGAAGATCTACCAAGATGTTACAAGTATCATCAATCTTCGTGTAAAAGAAGGTTAAGTTTACAACTTCTTGACAAGATTGTAAAAGGAAGGAAAGTCGGATGGCAGAAGTAGAGGAACTGCGAGTTCAACCTCAGGATATTTTAGCAGAACAATCTGTTCTGGGGGCTATTTTTATAGATGAGAGTAAGCTCGTTTTTGTCCGAGAATACATTGATTCTCGCGACTTCTTTAAGTATGCTCATCGGTTGATTTTCCAAGCGATGGTAGACTTGTCGGATCGTGGAGAAGCGATTGATGCGACAACAGTTCGGACGATTTTGGATAGCCAAGGCGATCTCCAAAATATTGGTGGCTTGTCCTATCTTGTTGAAATCGTCAACTCGGTACCAACTTCAGCTAATGCGGAATATTATGCTAAAATTGTAGCAGAAAAGTCTATGCTACGTCGCTTGATTTCCAAGTTGACAGACTCTGTAAACCAAGCCTATGAGGCCTCTAAGCCTGCAGATGAAATCATCGCTCAAGCTGAAAAGGGACTCATTGATGTCAGTGAAAACGCCAATCGTAGTGGGTTCAAGAATATCCGAGATATTCTAAATATCAACTTTGGGAACCTAGAAGTTCGGTCACAACAAACAACGGATATCACTGGTATTGCAACGGGTTACCGTGATTTGGACCATATGACGACAGGTCTCCACGAGGAGGAGTTGATTATCCTAGCGGCGCGTCCAGCGGTTGGTAAGACAGCCTTTGCCTTAAATATTGCTCAGAACATTGGAACTAAGTTGGACAAGACGGTTGCCATCTTTTCACTGGAAATGGGTGCAGAAAGCCTAGTAGACCGTATGTTGGCGGCCGAAGGATTAGTGGAGTCCCATTCTATCCGTACTGGTCAATTGACTGATGAGGAGTGGCAAAAGTATACCATTGCTCAAGGGAATCTAGCCAACGCGAGTATCTATATTGATGATACGCCAGGGATTCGGATCACGGAAATTCGTTCGCGCTCACGTAAACTGGCTCAAGAAACAGGTAATCTAGGCTTGATTTTGATCGACTACCTACAGCTTATCACAGGGACTGGTCATGAGAACCGCCAACAAGAAGTCTCTGAAATTTCTCGTCAGTTGAAAATCCTAGCTAAGGAGCTAAAGGTTCCAGTCATTGCTCTCAGTCAGTTATCTCGTGGTGTGGAACAGCGTCAGGATAAGAGACCAGTCTTGTCTGATATTCGTGAATCGGGTTCTATCGAGCAGGATGCGGATATCGTAGCCTTTCTATACCGTGAAGACTACTATGATCGTGCGGGTGAAGAAGAGGAAGGAATTCCAAATAACAAGGTAGAGGTTATCATCGAGAAAAACCGTAGTGGAGCTCGTGGAACGGTGGAATTGATTTTCCAAAAAGAATACAATAAATTTTCAAGTATCTCAAAGAGGGAGGCATAAAATGTCAGATGCATTTACAGATGTAGCCAAGATGAAAAAAATCAAAGAAGAGATCAAGGCGCATGAGGGACAAGTCGTGGAAATGACTTTGGAGAATGGCCGTAAGCGCCAAAAAAATAGATTGGGTAAGCTAATTGAGGTGTATCCATCTCTATTTATCGTTGAATTTGGGGATGTTGAAGGAGACAAACAAGCCAATGTCTACGTTGAATCCTTCACCTACTCAGATATCTTGACAGAAAAGAACTTGATTCGCTATCTAGACTAAGAATCCTAAAATGAAGTGAGCTTTGCTCACTTTTTTCTTTTTCTCCCGAATAGTATAAACGAGGGTAACCTCGGAAATATATATTATTAAGGAGAATGAATGACGTTTTTTAAATCAGGAGTTAAGAAGAGTGGATATACTCAGTTGGGTGTAGGGCTGGCTACTTTGTTTGTTACGAGTACCTTTTTGTTTGGTGGAGAATCGGTTCAGGCCGATAGTGTAGCGCGTGGAGATGACTATCCGCTTCACTACAAAAATGGTAGTGTTGAAATCGATCAGTGGCGAATGTATTCTCGCCAGTGTACCTCTTTTGCGGCCTTTCGTTTGAGTAGTGTAAATGGCTTTGAGATTCCTCCTGCCTACGGAAATGCGAATGAATGGGGACATCGTGCAAGGCGAGAAGGCTACCGTGTGGATACTAAGCCAGAAGTTGGGGCTATTGCTTGGTCGACAGAAGGATATTATGGGCACGTGGCCTGGGTATCAAATGTATCAGGGGATACGATTGAAATCGAAGAGTATAACTATGGGGTTCGAGAAAAGTATAACCGTCGAAAAGTCAAGGCTAGTTCGATGACAGGTTTTATTCATTTCAAGGATTTATCTACTAGCCATAGTGCGGGTGAGAATGCTCGTAGCTCAGAGCTTCCGTCTAGTGGGACAATAGTATTCACGGGGAAATCACCTATTATGGACCAACCGTCAAGTACAGGAAAGGTTATTGACTACTATTATGCTGGTGAGAGTGTGAGTTATGATCAAGTTCTTGAAAAGGATGGTTATAAGTGGATTGGTTATTTGTCTTATAGCGGTTCTAGAAGATATGTGCAGTATGCAGAGTTAAGAAATACAGAGAATGGATGGAAAAAAGAAGGAGGGAGTTGGTATTACAGAGAGAATGGTAAGCTAGCGACAGGATGGAAAAAAGTTAACGGCAATTGGTATCATTTAAAAGAAAATGGGGCCATGTCAACTGGATGGATTAAGGATGGCTCTCATTGGTATTATCTAAAGGCTTCGGGTGAGATGCAGACGGGATGGCTTAAAGACAAGGGAACTTGGTATTACTTAGAGGAATCTGGCCAGATGAAAGCTAGTCAATGGTTCCAAGTCTCGGGTAAACATTACTATGTCGATGTTTCGGGAGCCTTAGCTGTTAATGCGATTATTGATGGCTACAGACTAGACAGTGATGGGGTAAGGATAGGAAGTGTTTCTTAAACATCATACAAGCTTTCTTCTTGTTCATAAAATTTTAAAATGGATATCGAATTAGTTGACGTTCTTTAAATAGTATAATATAATAACATTAAAAACTATAAAAGGGGCTTTGTCTAATGGACAAGAAGAAAGTTATTTTAACAAGTTTAGCAAGTGCAGCTGTATTGGGTGCTAGTGTACTCGTTTCACAGCCTTCAGTAGTTAAGGCAGATGAAGGGAAAGCAGAAGAGCAGGCAGTTGCTCCTGCACAACCACAAGCTGGAACAGAAGGGGAGAGCGGTGCTCAAACTGAAAAGGGATCAGAAAACGCTAGTCCAGCTAATCCTGGTGCGACAAATCCAGCTAAAATGACCAAAGAAGAGTTGATGAAGGCTTTGGATGAACTTGAGGAACAGGCTATTAGTGATATTAAGGATAAGGAAGCGATTGAGGACAAAGAGGATGCAGCTGAAGCTGTGAAGGAATATATCGGTAAGATGTATATTTCAGATACTCTTGAGTCTGGAGAGCTTAGCTTAGATAATATCATCGCTGAATTGCCAGAAGGTGCAGAAGATAAGGCTGTGGTAACAGGTCCTGAAGTTCAAACTAATAAAAAATTATCTACTGAGGAGAAGGCTCTACTAGACCAGGCTGAAAAAGATGCCAAAGAACAAGTTTCTCAAGCGACGGATGCTCTGGTTCAAGCCCTAGAATCTCTTGAAAATGCTGTAATTGAAGATATTAAAAAAGACGCTTCAATCACCGATAAAGAAACGGCCATCAAAGAAGCCAAAGAAGAGATTGGTAAAGAAAATCTTTTGAAGGCTATCGCAGATGAGGATTTGGAGATTGGTGATGTTATTGTAGACTGGCCAGCAGATACAAGCGAGCATAAAACAGTAGCTGAACCTGTATCAGAATTCACAGATGAAGACCAAGCTAAGTTAGATGAAGCTGATAAAGAGGCTCAGGTTGATGCAGCCAAAGTTCGCTCAGATTTAATCGCTACCTTAGAAAAAATTGAAAAATCAACCATAGATGACATCAACAAGGATGCCACTATCACTGATAAGGAAGCAGCGATCAAGGCGGCTAAAGAAGTGATTGGCAAGGACGGCATCTTGAAAGCTATCGAAGAAGGCGACATTGATGCCTCAGACTTGTTAGATGATTTCTTAGCAGAAGACAGTGACCAGGTAACACCAGCCGAAGCGATGAGCCAAGAAGATTTCTCAAGTCAAGACCAAGCAAAACTCGCTGCAGCGGACAAGGAAGCGGCTGAGGAAGCCAAGAAAGAGGAAGAAGCTAAGCAAGCTGCAGAAGAAAAAGCTCACAGCGAATTGCTTTCAACGCTTGAAGGTATCGAAAAATCAACCATCGACGACATCAACAAAGATGCTACTATCACTGATAAGGACGCGGCGATCAAAGCAGCTAAAGAAGTGATTGGCAAGGATGCTATCTTGAAAGCTATCGAAGAAGGCGATATCGAAGCGTCCGACTTACTGGCAGATTTCTTGGCAGAAGACAGCGATCAGGTAACACCAGCCGAAGCAAAAACTCAATCTCAACTTTCAAGCCAAGACCAAGCTAAACTCGCTACAGCCGACAAGGAAGCAGCGGAGGAAGCAGCAAAAGTTCGCTCAGATTTAATCGCTACCCTAGAAAAAATTGAAAAAGAGACCATCGACGACATCACCAAGGATGCCACTATCACTGATAAGGAAGCAGCGATTAAGGCGGCTAAAGAAGTGATTGGCAAGGACGGCATCTTGAAAGCTATCGAAGATGGAGATATTGAAGCATCTGACTTGTTAGATGATTTCTTGGCAGAAGACAGCGATCAGGTGACACCGGCCGAAGCGATGAGCCAAGAAGATTTCTCAAGCCAAGACCAAGCTAAACTGGCTGCAGCCGACAAGGAAGCAGCAGAAGAAAATAGTAATGTGAAAAAACTTGAGCTAAGTAAATTAGAAGAGCAAGTTGCTAAGATTAAAGCACAATTATCAAGTTTACAAGTTTCTGGTGACAAGAATAGTCAAGTAAAAGACTTGCAACAAGCTTTAGTCGACTATGAGGATGCTATTAAGGCTCTAAGTAGTGTTATGTCAGCTGTTCTTGAAATTGAAGACTTTAAAGGTGGGGTGAACGCAGTAGAAGCTGCAACTGCAGAGTTGCCAGAATACAACAAAGGTGCAAATGCGGTAGAAGCTGCTGTAAATGAACTCCCAGCCTATGCAGAAAGTGGCGCTCCAGTCGTAGCGAACGTTCCAGCTTACGGAGAAAGCGGTGCCCCAATAGTAAACAACACTCCGCCTTATGGAGAAAGTGGCGCTCCAGCCGTAGCGAATGTTCCAGCTTACGGAGAAAGCGGTACACCAATAGTAAACAACACTCCGCCTTATGCAGAAAGTGGCGCTCCAGTCGTAGCGAATGTTCCAGCTTATGGAGAAAGCGGAACACCAATAGTAAACAATGCTCTGCCTTATGGAGAAAGTGGCGCTCCAGCCGTAGCGAATGTTCCAGCTTATGGAGAAAGTGGTGCCCAGCCCTAGCAAATGTTCCAGTTTATGGAGAAAGTGGTGCTCCGGCAGTGGCTACTATTCCAGCCTATGCTGAAAAGATTGAGCCTGCAGTAAATGAAGTTCCGGAATACACTGGCAGTGTAGCTCCTTTGGCTACAAACCCTACTCTTGGAACTGAACAAGATCGTACCTATAAAGCGCCTGCAGCAACGGATGAGCAACTCCTTCCAAATACAGGAAGTAAAGATGCTTCAGCAGTCGCATCACTAGGATTTGTTGGTCTCCTTCTTGGTTTGCTACCATTTGCAAAGAGAAAATTTAATAAATAAATCGCATGAAATCAATAAAAGAAAAGGATTTGAATGGTCCTTTTCTTTTTTATGGTGAAATAGGGACAAGTCCACGTTTTTCAGCTCTTTCCGATGGTATTTTTCCTTGCTTTCCTTTATAATGGGTGTATGGACAAGAAAAAATTATTATTAATTGATGGATCTTCAGTTGCTTTTCGAGCTTTTTTTGCGCTCTATCAGCAGTTGGATCGTTTTAAAAATGCTAATGGCCTTCATACCAATGCAATCTATGGCTTTCAACTCATGTTGAATCATGTCTTAGAGCGGGTTGAGCCCAGCCATGTTTTGGTAGCCTTTGATGCAGGCAAGACGACTTTCCGAACAGAGATGTATGCAGACTACAAGGGTGGCCGTGCTAAAACTCCAGATGAGTTTCGTGAGCAATTTCCCTTCATTCGTGAGTTGTTAGACCACCTTGGGATTCGCCATTATGAGTTGGCTCAGTATGAAGCGGATGATATCATCGGGACTCTTGGTCGTTTGGCTGAGAAAGATTCCTTCGATGTGACAATCGTTAGCGGAGACAAGGACTTGATCCAGTTGACCGATGAGCGTACGGTGGTCGAGATTTCCAAGAAAGGTGTGGCTGAGTTTGAGGCCTTTACACCAGCTTACCTTATGGAAAAGATGGGCCTCACACCAGCTCAGTTTATAGATCTCAAAGCCCTGATGGGGGATAAGTCTGATAATATCCCTGGCGTCACTAAAATTGGTGAAAAGACGGGCATCAAGCTCTTGCTGGAACACGGCTCGCTCGAGGGTATTTATGAACATATCGATGGGATGAAGGCTTCTAAGATGAAGGAAAATCTCATCAATGACAAGGAACAAGCCTTCCTGTCTAAAACCTTGGCGACTATTGAGACTCATGCACCTATTGAGATTGGCCTTGATGATTTGGTCTATAGTGGACCAGATGTGGAAAATCTCGGAAAATTCTATGATGAGATGGGCTTCAAACAACTCAAGCAAGCTCTAAATGTTTCATCAACGGATACGCCTGAAAGTTTGGATTTCACTATTGTTGACCACGTCAGTCAAGACATGCTGAGCGCAGACTCTATCTTCCACTTTGAGCTTTTTGGTGAGAATTACCATACAGATGATTTGGTTGGTTTTGCCTGGTCCTGTGGGGATAAACTTTACGCTACAGATAAACTTGAGCTCTTACAGGAGTCGATTCTCAAGGATTTTCTAGAAAAAACACCTCTGAAAGTGTATGACTTTAAGAAAGCGAAGGTTCTTTTAAATCGCTTGGACTTGAACCTGCAGGCCCCTGCTTTTGACAGTCGCTTGGCCAAGTACCTTCTCTCTACTGTCGAGAATAATGAAATTTCAACCATTGCGAGTCTTTATGGTCAGACTTACATAGTCGACGATGAGACCTTTTACGGCAAGGGGGTCAAGAAGGCAATTCCTGAACGGGAAAAATTCTTGGAACACCTAGCTCGCAAGGTTGCTGTATTGGTTGAGACGGAGCCGGTTTTACTTGAAAAACTCAGTGAACATGGACAGTTAGACCTTCTCTATGACATGGAGCAACCTCTGGCTTTTGTCCTTGCTAAGATGGAAATTGCTGGGATCAAGGTCAAAAAAGAAACCCTACTTGAAATGCAGGCTGAAAATGAGGTCGTCATTGAGCAACTCACTCAAGAGATTTACGAACTGGCTGGTGAGGAGTTTAATATCAACTCGCCTAAGCAGTTGGGCGTCCTTCTCTTTGAAAAGCTCGGTCTTCCTCTAGAATACACCAAGAAAACCAAGACAGGTTACTCAACAGCAGTGGATGTGTTAGAGCGCCTAGCTCCTATTGCGCCAATTGTTAAGAAAATTCTAGACTATCGTCAGATTGCTAAAATTCAATCGACTTACGTGGTTGGCTTGCAGGATTGGATTTTAGATGATGGCAAGATTCACACGCGCTATGTGCAGGATTTGACTCAGACTGGGCGTCTGTCTAGTGTAGATCCAAACTTGCAAAATATTCCTGTGCGTTTGGAACAAGGCCGTCTCATTCGTAAGGCTTTTGTGCCAGAGTGGGAGGATAGTGTACTACTCAGTTCGGACTATTCACAGATTGAGTTGCGCGTTTTGGCTCATATTTCTAAAGATGAGCACTTAATTAAGGCTTTCCAAGAAGGAGCTGACATCCATACTTCAACGGCCATGCGGGTCTTTGGAATTGAACGCCCTGAGGATGTGACTCCAAACGACCGTCGTAATGCCAAGGCGGTTAACTTTGGAGTGGTTTACGGAATTTCAGACTTTGGCTTGTCTAATAATCTGGGCATCAGCCGTAAAGAGGCTAAAGCCTACATCGATACCTATTTTGAACGCTTCCCAGGTATTAAAAACTACATGGATGAAGTGGTGCGTGAGGCGCGTGATAAGGGTTATGTAGAGACTCTCTTCAAGCGTCGTCGCGAGTTGCCAGATATCAATTCGCGCAACTTTAACATTCGTGGTTTTGCAGAGCGGACAGCTATCAACTCCCCTATCCAGGGATCTGCAGCAGATATTCTCAAGATTGCTATGATTCAACTAGACAAAGCTCTAGTTGAAGGTGGCTATCAGACCAAGATGCTCTTGCAAGTGCATGATGAAATCGTCCTTGAGGTTCCAAAATCAGAACTAGCAGCCGTTAAAGCTCTAGTGAAACAAACCATGGAAGAAGCCATCCAGCTCAGTGTTCCCCTCATTGCAGATGAAAATGAAGGAGCAACCTGGTACGAGGCTAAATAAGAAAGCTATGATAGAGTTTGAAGCATTTGACTTCAAACTCTTTTTCATGATTTTCTGTAAGCAGTTTCCTTGACTTTTCCTAGTATTTGCGTTACTATATTTCCATATAAGATATGGGAGTCTGTGTACAGTCTGAGAGGAAGTGTTAAACTTCGACCGCACCTGATCTGGGTAATGCTAGCGTAGGGAACGATACTTAGCCGAATTCTGCACCTTTTCCATATATGGCAAAGGTTTTTCTTTTTGTCAAAGGGAAACCTGAGAAAAGGAGGTTTTTATGAAAGCAAGCATTGCCTTGCAAGTCTTGCCCCTATCACAGGGGATTGATCGAATTGCTATTATCGATCAGGTGATTGCTTATCTGCAAGCTCAGTCCGCGACCATGGTAGTGACACCATTTGAAACGGTTTTGGAAGGAGAGTTTGATGAGCTCATGCGCATTCTCAAAGAAGCGCTTGAAGTGGCTGGGCAGGAGGCAGATAATGTCTTTGCAAATGTCAAAATAAATGTAGGAGAAATTTTAAGCATCGATGAGAAACTTGAAAAGTATACTGAGACGACACATTAGTCTATTGGGTTTTCTAGGAGTCTTGTCAATCTGGCAGTTAGCGGGAATATTCAAACTTTTACCCAAGTTTATCCTACCAACTCCTTTTGAAATTCTCCAGGCCTTTGTTCGTGACAGAGAATTTCTCTGGCACCATAGCTGGGCGACCTTGAGAGTGGCTTTACTCGGACTAGTCTTAGGAGTCTTGATTGCCTGTATCATGGCTGTGCTTATGGACAGTCTGACTTGGCTCAATGATCTTATCTACCCTATGATGGTGGTTGTTCAGACCATTCCGACCATTGCTATAGCTCCTATCTTGGTCTTGTGGCTAGGCTATGGAATTTTGCCCAAGATTGTCTTGATAATCCTGACAACAACCTTCCCTATCATCGTCAGCATTTTGGATGGTTTTAGGCATTGTGACAAGGATATGCTGACCTTGTTTAGTCTGATGCGAGCGAATCCTTGGCAAATCCTGTGGCATTTTAAAATCCCGGTCAGTCTACCTTACTTTTATGCAGGTCTGAGGGTCAGTGTCTCCTACGCCTTTATCACAACCGTGGTGTCTGAGTGGTTGGGAGGCTTTGAAGGACTAGGTGTCTACATGATTCAGTCTAAAAAACTGTTTCAGTATGATACCATGTTTGCCATTATTATTCTGGTGTCGATTATCAGCCTTTTGGGTATGAAATTGGTCGATATTAGTGAAAAATATGTGATTAAATGGAAACGTCCCTAAGATAAGGATGTTTTAGAAAAAGAAAAGAGGAAATGAAAATGAAGAAAACATGGAAAGTGTTTTTAACGCTTGTGACAGCTCTTGTAGCTGTCGTGCTGGTGGCTTGTGGTCAAGGGACTGCTTCTAAGGACAATAAAGAAGCAGAACTCAAGAAGATTGACTTTATCCTAGACTGGACGCCAAATACTAACCACACAGGGCTGTATGTTGCCAAGGAAAAAGGTTATTTCAAAGAAGCTGGAGTGGATGTTGATTTGAAATTGCCACCTGAAGAAAGCTCATCTGACTTGGTGATCAATGGCAAGGCACCATTTGCTATCTATTTCCAAGACTACATGGCTAAGAAATTGGAAAAAGGCGCAGGAATCACTGCCGTTGCAGCTATTGTAGAACACAATACATCAGGAATCATCTCTCGTAAATCTGACAATGTAGCTAGTCCAAAGGACTTGGTTGGTAAGAAATACGGAACTTGGAATGATCCAACTGAACTTGCTATGTTGAAAACCTTGGTAGAATCACAAGGCGGAGACTTTGAGAAGGTCGAAAAAGTACCAAACAACGATTCAAACTCAATCACACCGATTGCCAATGGCGTTTTTGACACTGCTTGGATTTACTACGGTTGGGATGGAATCCTTGCTAAATCTCAAGGCGTAGACGCTAACTTCATGTATTTGAAAGACTATGTCAAGGAGTTTGACTACTACTCACCAGTTATCATCGCAAATAATGACTATTTGAAAGACAATAAAGAAGAAGCCCGTAAAGTCATCCAAGCTATCAAAAAAGGCTACCAATATGTTATGGAGCATCCAGAGGAAGCAGCAGATATCCTCATTAAGAACGCACCTGAACTTCAGGAAAAACGTGACTTTGTTATCGAATCTCAAAAATACTTGTCAAAAGAATACGCAAGCGACAAGGAAAAATGGGGACAATTTGACGCTGACCGCTGGAATGTCTTCTACAAATGGGACAAAGAAAATGGTATCCTTAAAGAAGACTTGACAGACAAAGGCTTCACTAACGAATTTGTAAAATAATGACAGAAATTAGACTAGAACACGTAAGCTATGCCTATGGCGATGAAAAGATTTTAGAGGACATCAACCTGCAGGTGACTTCGGGTGAAGTGGTTTCTATCCTAGGTCCAAGTGGTGTTGGAAAGACCACTCTCTTTAACCTAATCGCTGGGATTTTAGAAGTCCAGTCTGGGCGAATTGTCCTTGATGGCGAGGAAAATCCTAAGGGGCGCGTGAGTTATATGTTGCAAAAGGATTTACTCTTGGAGCATAAGACAGTCCTTGGCAATATTATCCTGCCCCTCTTGATTCAAAAGGTTGATAAGGCAGAAGCCATTGCTAGCGCGGATGAAATCCTTGCGACCTTCCAGTTGACAGCCGTAAGGGACAAGTATCCTCATGAACTCAGTGGTGGGATGCGGCAACGTGTGGCCTTGCTCCGTACCTACCTTTTCGGACACAAGCTCTTTCTCTTGGATGAGGCTTTCAGCGCCTTGGATGAAATGACCAAGATGGAGCTCCATGCTTGGTATCTGGAGATTCACAAACAGTTGCAACTGACAACCTTGATTATTACCCACAGTATCGAGGAGGCCCTCAATCTCAGTGACCGCATCTATATCCTAAAAAATCGGCCTGGGCAGATTGTTTCAGAAGTTAAACTAGATTGGTCTGAAAAAGAGGACAAGGAAGTCCAAAAGATTGCCTACAAACGTCAAATCTTAGCAGAATTGGGATTAAATACCTAGCCTTTTAGGAAATTAGTATATATTAAATACGAGCGAAATCCTTGCCTGTATTTTTTGTTTCAAAGCTGATGAACATACATGATTAGGCTTAATATTTAAATGAATAATAAGTTAATATAAAAACCGAATCATTTTAATTGACATTCTGTCAAGGTTCTGTATAATATAATTGAACCATTTTAAACAAATAAGGAAGACAATGTGGTGACGAAGAGAAATAAAAAACTCTTTCATGGCTTGATGGCTTTGCTGCTGGTTGTGTCGGTCTTTTTGCCTGCACTTAAAGTTAGCAATGTTGTTAAAGCGGAGGAACTACCAGCGAGCAGTTACACAATGAAAACTGTTTCAAAAATCAACAATAACAAACTTGTTGATGGCGCTAAGTACGGGGAAGGTAAATTCTATCTTCAACCAACTTATAGTTTCCCAAATGATGTAACCCTCAAAGATGGGGATTACATGGTGTATCATGTTCCAAACGAATTTAAAATTGAAAAAGATTCTACTACGGAATTGAAAGCACCAGATGGGCAAACAACTATTGCTGAATTGACAACTAGTAAAGCAGATAACACAGCTACTGTCAAAGTGACAAATGCTGCTTACTTTGCTAATTTGTCAGAGAACAAGGAGATTACTGCCCTGTTTACAGTCGTTTGGGCAGATAGTGTTAAACTAAACACTCCTTATCAAATTAATATCCCAGGTGACCAAGTTTACACTTTGACTCGTATCGTCCCAGATGATGACCCAACTGGATTTACTAAATGGGGAGTTCAAGACTCAGACGATCCTAACTATGTAAACTGGCGTATCCGTGTTAACCGCTATGCAAAATCTTACACAGGGGTTAAACTCGAAGATACTATTCCAGAAGGACAAGTTCTTGCAAGTGAAATTACTGGTTACTACTTTACTGAGTGGAACAAAGCTGAAGCTCGTCCAAGACTAGAAGCTGCCCATATCAACGTTGTTGATGGAAATCACTTTACAATCACTCCAAACGGTGATGGTACAATGGACGGACAAGGTCTCTATATTCTATATAAAACTCGTCTAACTGCTCCAGTTGACAATGCAACTAAAAAAGCATTTAACGATGTAAAAGCGACAACCGATCAAGAAACATTTGATGTTCATGGATTTGCTGCTTTGACAACTACAGAAGGTATCGGTTCAGGTGCGAAGTCTGATGAGGTTGAATTCCAAGTTAAGAAAAAACTTGAAGGAAAAACTCTTGAGGCAGATGCATTTACTTTCCAATTGATTGCTCCAGATGGTTCTGTAACTGAAGCTAAAAACGATGCTGAAGGAAATGTTAAATTCCCAGCAGTTAAATTCTCTAATGAAGGTACATTCAAATACCAAATTAAAGAAGTAAATGACAACAAACCTGGCTATACATACGATGATTCAGTACTTGAAGCAGAAGTTACTGTAGCAAACGTGTATGGTCAAAAGATTGCAAGTGTTAAATATAAAGATTCTAAGAAAGAATTTACAAACACATACGCTGCTAAAGAAGCAAAACTTCAACTTGAAGCTAAGAAAGTCTTGAACGGTAAAGCTATCGAGGCTGGCCAATTTGAATTTGAGTTGAAAGAAAATGGAACAGTTCTCCACACTGTTTCAAACGATGCAAACGGTAAGATTCAATTCCCAGAACTTACCTTCACAAAAGAAGAAACTCGTACATTCACTATCTCTGAAAAAGCAGGTGATGTAGCCGGAGTTGAATACGATCCAAATGCTTATGAAGTAACAGTAGTCGTTAAAGATAACGGCCAAGGTCAACTTGTTGCAACTGCAACAGGCGCAGACAACCTTACTTTCACGAACGTTTATAAAGCTAAACCAGCAAAAGCTACCATCACAGCTACTAAAGTCTTGAATGGTAAAGCGCTTGAAGCAGACAAATATGAGTTTGAACTTAAAGAAGGCAACAAAGTAGTCGCAACAGCTAAGAATGCTGCAGACGGTACTGTTACTTTCCCAGTAATCAGCTATGATGCTGCAGGCCCTCACACTTACACAATTACTGAAAAAGCTGGTAGTGAAAAAGGTGTGACATACGACACTGCTAAACACGAAGTAACAGTAAACGTTACAGATAATGGACAAGGTGAACTTGTTGCAGATGTAAAAGACAACAACCCAACCTTCACCAATACTTACAAAGCAGCTACAACAACAGCTACTATCACAGCTACTAAAGTCTTGAACGGTAAAGCTCTAGAAGCTGACAAATACGAATTCGAACTTAAAGAAGGTGACAAAGTCGTTGCGACAGCTAAAAACGCAGCAGACGGTACTGTTACTTTCCCAGCAATCAGCTATGATGCTGCAGGCCCTCACACTTACACAATTACTGAAAAAGCAGGTAGCGAAGCAGGTGTGACATACGACACTGCTACACATGAAGTGACAGTTGCAGTTGTTGATAACGGTGCAGGCGAACTTGTTGCGACTGTAACTGACAACAACCCAACCTTCACCAATACTTACAAAGCAGCTACAACAACAGCTACTATCACGGCTACTAAAGTCTTGAATGGTAAAGCTCTAGAAGCTGGTAAATATGAGTTTGAACTTAAAGAAGGTGACAAAGTCGTTGCAACAGCTAAAAATGCTGCAGACGGCACTGTTACTTTCAAAGAAATTGAGTTCAATGAAGCAGGCGACCACACTTACACTATCACTGAAAAAGCAGGTAGCGAAGCAGGTGTGACATACGATACTGCCAAACACGAAGTTAAGGTGAACGTTAAAGATGACGGTGCAGGTCAACTTGTTGCAACTGTTACAGGTAACAACCCAACCTTCACCAACACATATAAAGCAGCTTCAACAACTGTAAATATTACCGCTAAGAAAGTCTTAGAAGGTAAAGCCCTTGAAGCAGGCAAATATGAGTTTGAACTTAAAGAAGGTGACAAAGTAATCGGAACAGCTAAAAATGCTGCAGACGGAACTGTTGCTTTCGAAGGTATCGAATACAAAGAAGCAGGTAGCCACACTTACACTATCTCTGAAAAAGCAGGTAACGAAGCAGGTGTGACATACGATAAATCTACTCACAATGTAACAGTAAAAGTTACAGATAATGGTCAAGGTCAACTTGTTGCGACTGTAACTGACAACAACCCAACCTTCACAAACACTTATGTCGCGTCTTCAACACAAGTAAACTTAACAGCTAAGAAAGTCTTGAATGGTAAAAAAGAACTTGTAGCAGGTCAGTTTAAGTTTGAACTTAAAGAAGGTAACGAAGTAATCGAAACAGCTACAAACGCTGCAGACGGTACTGTTACTTTCAAAGCAATTAAGTACGCAGCAGCAGGTGAGCACACTTACACTATTACTGAAGTAAAAGGTGACGATAAGAATATCAAATATGATGAAAATTCTTACGAAGTGACAGTAAAAGTGACAGATAATGCTGCAGGCCAACTTGTAACAACAGTTACAGGTAACAACCCAACAATCACTAACACGTATACTGAACCGAAAAAAGAAGAACCTAAGGAAGATCCTAAGGGTGAACAACCTAAGGGAGATTTGCCAAACACTGGTGGAGCAGACTTTACAGCATTCTCTACTATTCTTGGTCTAGTTCTTGCAGCTTTGGCAGGACTTGTATACCGTGCTAAAAAAGTTGACTAATCTTAACTTTGAATAAAGCAAAATGATGGTGACCGTTTTACGGTCCCATCTTTTTGTTTTGGGTAGTTTATAATAATCTTCGCAACTCGCTCCCTTTTCCTTTAAAAAAATCAAAAATTTCGGTATAATAGTCAAAGATAGTCAAGGTTCAAAGAAGGAGTTTGATTTACTATGAGATTTAAAAATACATCAGATCATATCGAAGCCTATATCAAGGCGATTTTAGACCAGTCTGGTATCGTGGAATTGCAGCGGAGCCAGTTGGCAGATACCTTTCAGGTTGTGCCAAGTCAGATCAACTATGTCATCAAGACACGTTTTACTGAAAGCAGAGGTTATTTGGTTGAGAGCAAGCGTGGTGGCGGAGGCTACATTCGTATCGGACGGATTGAGTTTTCCAATCATCATGAGATGCTCCGCGATTTGCTTTACTCGATTGGTGAGCGAGTTAGTCAGGAGATTTATGAGGATATTCTCCAGCTTTTGGTGGAGCAGGACTTGATGACCAAGCAGGAAATGACCTTGCTGACTTCTGTAGCAACAGATCGTGTCCTAGGAGAAGAATCCTCAGTTGTCCGTGCCAATATGCTCCGACAGCTATTGCAAGAGGTAGATAGAAAAGAGAAGTAAGATGAACTATTCAAAAGCATTGAATGAATGTATCGAAAGTGCCTACATGGTTGCGAGCCATTTTGGAGCCCATTACCTAGAGTCTTGGCATTTATTGATTGCCATGTCCAATCACAGTTACAGTGTGGCAGGTGCGACTTTAAACGATTATCCATACGAGATGGACCGTTTAGAAGAGGTTGCGTTAGAGCTGACTGAAACGGCCTATAGCCAAGACGAAACCTTTACAGAATTGCCCTTTTCCCATCGTTTGGAGATTCTCTTTGCAGAAGCAGAGTATGTGGCTTCAGTGGTCCATGCTAAGGTGCTAGGGACAGAGCATGTCCTCTATGCGATTTTGCATGATGGCAATGCCTTGGCGACTCGCATCTTGGAGAGAGCAGGTTTTTCTTATGAAGATCAGAAAGATCAGGTCAGAATTGCTGCTCTTCGTCGCAATTTAGAGGAACGTGCAGGTTGGACAAGAGAAGACCTTAAGGCTTTGCGTCAACGCCATCGCACGGTAGCAGACAAGCAAAATTCCATGGCCAATATGATGGGCGGCATGCCTCAGAATCCAAGTGGTGGTCTAGAGGATTACACGCATGATTTGACAGAGCAAGCGCGCTCTGGCAAGTTAGAGCCAGTTATCGGTCGTGACAAGGAAATCTCACGTATGATTCAGATTTTGAGTCGGAAGACCAAGAACAATCCGGTCTTGGTTGGAGATGCTGGTGTCGGGAAAACAGCTCTGGCCCTTGGACTTGCTCAGCGTATTGCTAGTGGGGATGTACCTGCGGAAATGGCTAAAATGCGCGTTTTGGAACTTGATTTGATGAATGTTGTTGCGGGGACACGTTTCCGTGGAGATTTTGAAGAGCGTATGAACAATATCATCAAGGATATCGAGGAAGATGGCAAAGTTATCCTCTTTATCGATGAACTCCACACCATCATGGGTTCTGGTAGCGGTATTGATTCGACTTTGGATGCGGCCAATATCTTGAAGCCAGCCTTGGCTCGTGGAACTTTGAGAACGGTTGGTGCAACCACTCAGGAAGAATACCAAAAACACATCGAAAAAGACGCAGCTCTTTCTCGTCGTTTTGCCAAAGTTACGATTGAAGAGCCAAGTTTAGCTGATAGCATGACGATTTTGCAAGGTTTGAAGGCTACCTATGAGAAACACCACCGTGTGAAAATCACAGATGAAGCTGTCGAAACAGCTGTTAAGATGGCACATCGTTACCTGACCAGTCGTCACTTGCCAGACTCTGCTATCGACCTCTTGGATGAGGCAGCAGCAACTGTGCAAAACAAATCCAAGCATGTGAGAATGGACGAATCCGACTTGAGTCCAGCTGACAAGGCCTTGATGGATGGCAAGTGGAAACAAGCAGGCCAGCTAATCGCAAAAGAGCAGGAGGTCCCTGTCTATAAAGACTTGGTGACAGAATCCGATATTTTGACCACCTTGAGTCGCTTGTCAGGGATTCCAGTCCAAAAACTGACGCAAACAGTTGCTAAGAAGTACCTTAACCTCGAAGCGGAACTGCACAAACGTGTCATCGGTCAAGATCAAGCTGTTTCAAGTATTAGCCGTGCCATTCGCCGCAACCAGTCAGGAATTCGCAGCCACAAGCGTCCGATTGGTTCCTTTATGTTCCTAGGACCGACGGGTGTCGGGAAGACCGAATTGGCCAAGGCATTGGCAGAAGTTCTCTTTGATGACGAATCAGCCCTTATCCGCTTTGATATGAGTGAGTATATGGAGAAATTCGCAGCCAGCCGTCTCAATGGAGCTCCTCCGGGCTATGTGGGCTACGAAGAAGGGGGGGAGTTGACTGAGAAGGTCCGCAATAAACCATACTCCGTACTCCTCTTTGACGAGGTAGAGAAGGCCCACCCAGACATCTTTAATGTCCTCTTGCAAGTCTTGGACGACGGTGTCTTGACAGATAACAAGGGACGCAAGGTTGACTTTTCAAATACCATTATCATCATGACGTCAAACCTTGGTGCGACAGCCCTTCGTGATGACAAGACAGTTGGTTTTGGGGCCAAGGACATTCGTTTTGACCATGAGAATATGGAAAAACGCATCTTCGAAGAGTTGAAAAAAGCTTATCGACCAGAGTTTATCAACCGTATTGATGAAAAGGTGGTCTTCCATAGCTTGGATAGCGACCACATGCAGGAAATTGTCAAGATCATGGTTAAACCGTTGATTGCTAGCCTGGAAGAGAAGGGAATTGACTTGAAACTGCAAGCTTCGGCACTGAAGTTACTAGCTAGTCAAGGCTACAATCCAGAAATGGGAGCCCGTCCACTTCGCAGAACCCTGCAAACAGAAGTGGAAGACAAGCTAGCAGAACTCCTTCTCAAGGGAGAACTGGTAGCAGGTAAGACCCTCAAAATTGGTGTAAAAGCTGGACAATTGAAATTTGATATTGCTTAAAACTAGAGAATCAGGAGGAATCCTGATTCTTTTTCATCACCTTTTTATAAAAAATAATAAAAAACTATTGACAAAACAAAAATATAGTATATAATAAAAACATATAAAATAAAAATATCAAAAATTATAAAAAGGCAAAACGTTTATGAAAAAGAAAACAGCAGTCGTATTTGGAACCTTTGCCCCTCTTCATCAGGGGCATATCGATTTAATCCAGCGAGCGAAGCGTCAGTGTGATCAGGTCTGGGTAGTTGTTTCAGGCTATGAGGGAGACCGAGGGGAGCAGATAGGCTTAACTCTTCAAAAAAGATTTCGCTATATCAGAGAGGCTTTTCGTGACGATGAGTTGACCTCTGTCTGCAAACTGGATGAGACCAACCTTCCCCGTTATCCTATGGGCTGGCAGGAGTGGTTGGACCAGATGTTATCGGAGATTTCCTACGATGAAGCCCAGCAAGAACTGATCTTTTTTGTGGGAGAACGTGACTACCAGCAAGAATTATCTAATCGTGGATTTGGCACTGTCTTGCAAGAAAGAAAGTTTGGAATCTCAGCGACTATGATTCGAGAAAATCCAAGCAAATATTGGAAATACATCGCTCAGCCCTTCCGTCGTCAGTTTACTAAGAAAGTGTTGATTATGGGAAGTGCCAGCAATGGGAAGACTACTCTAGCCAAGGATTTGGCAAGGTATTACGATGCGCCGGTCAGCCTGGAATACGCACGTGAGTACCAGATCAAAAACAATGTCCGCGACGATGAATTGACTCCAAAGGATTACTACTATCTCCTTTTAGGGCAGTATGACCAGACCTCTAAGTTAATTGACAGTAATGCCAATCGAGGCCTAGTGATAGCTGACACAAACTCCTTAGTAACTAAGGGCTACTATGACTATTACATGGAGACAGAGGATCAAGGGGACTTATCAGGAGAAACCTTTGACAATCTCTTTGTTTCGATCTTGGCTAAGGAAAAATGGGACTTGATTCTCTTTGTGCAACCTGTAGGCTCCTATGTCAATGACGGGTTTAGAGATATGACCATGGCAGAAGACCATATTCGTCACAGTTTTTCCCAGCATTTGGACCAGATGAGAGAGCGATATTTAACCACCATTCCTTTAGTTTATCTAGCTGAGGATTACCTAGGCAATTATGAAGCAGCCAAAGTGGCTATAGATACCATTTACCAAGCAGATTAGGAGAAAATTATGAAAACAGTAACTAAAAAAATCACACAATTTATCGAAAACTTTAAAAATGTCCATGCAGAAGCCCGAAAGATCGGTTTTGCAGGAATCATGCGCCTGCTCTGGAAAGATCTCTTTGTCGGCCGTAGTCTTTTCCAGTGGTTGTATCTCATCGCCTTGTCAAGTGTTCCTTTGATCTTGGAGTTCACACAAAATACAGAAAGCCATGACTGGTTGAGCTTGTTTGCATCTTGGACTGGGATTGTCTGTGTTATCTTGGTAGCAGAAGGGCGTGCAAGCAATTATCTCTTTGGGGCTATTAACTCGGCTATCTATTTGATTTTGGCCATGAATGCGACTTTTTATGGCGAAGTCTTGACGACTGTTTACTTCTTTGTCATGCAGCCGATTGGTCTCTATGCTTGGTTGTCCAATCGTATCAATGACCAAGGAAAACCAGAAGAATCCCACTTTGAAGCTAAGAAATTATCTGTTCTTGACTGGCTCAAGTACTTGGTCTTGACTGTTATCATTTGGATTGGCATGGGCTTGGCTTATCAAAGTATCAATAGTGCTCGCCCTTTCCGTGATAGTGTAACCGATGCGACCAATGGTGTTGGTCAGCTCTTGATGACACGTCTCTATCGTGAGCAATGGATTTTCTGGATTGCAACCAATCTCTTTAGTATCTACCTCTGGTGGGGTGAAAACATCCACATCCAAGGGATGTACTGGGTTTACACGCTCAATAGTCTAGTGGGATGGTACCAATGGACCAAGGCAGTTCGAAAGGAGGCATAAGATGGCAGACATAAAGATTCCAGCAGGGATGACGGAAAAAGAATATTTTGAAATTCATGCCAGTCAGGAGGAGTTTTTAGACTGGTACTACAAGCAGGAACTCCCTCAATATGAAAAACCAAGTGTGACAGTAGATATGGTGGCTTACTGCTTTGTCGAAGGAAAGATCAAGCTCTTACTGATCCGTCGCAAGGCCCACCCTTATCAAAACTGTTTGGCCTTAGTTGGAGGCTTTATGGACAAGGGAGAAGATGCTGCCCATGCCTGTCAGCGCGAGGTGAGAGAAGAAGTCAATCTCGATCTACCTTTAGAAAAAATCGAGCAATTGATGACCGTATCGACCCCCGGTCGTGATCCACGTGGCTGGACGGTGACCATTGCCCACTTGGTGTACCTACCTAGTCGTGCCTTAGACCTCGTTCAGGCTGGAGACGATGCTAAGGATGTGGTTTTTGTAGATGTGGATTTTCGGACGGGCAAGTGCTTCCTAGAGGGAGTGGAGTTGGACGAGCAAGCCTTCGCCTTTGACCATTATGCCATTATCCAAGAGTCCATCAAACGAATCCAAGGGCGACTTGACTGGAATCCGACCTTCCTTTATCTGCTGGAAGAGGAGTTCACTGTTTACGAAGGAACTGAACTAGTCAATCTCATCAACCCCGGTCGCCCAATCGTCAGCAATAACTTTCTCGTAAAATACGGCGAATATGTAGAAGAAGTCGGACTCAAGCGAGTTCCTAAAAAGAAACCAAGAAAAACCTATCGATTGAAATAAAAAGCGAGGTCGGAACAAAGTTCCCGACCTTTTTGTTTGCCCTTATTAAGTTACTTTGCTGTTGCGACTGTTTTTATTTTAGAACAATGCAAGCGACTATATAAAGTAGGATGTAAAAAAATAGCTCTAATCTAGGAAATTTTCCTATTTTTTCGTTTCGATTACGAATAGAGATAGTAGAGAGAATAATTTTTAAAATAGTTTCTCTAAATAGTTGACAGATTCAAAGTCCAATGTTACAATTATATTACAAAAAGATTTCTTAGCATTTCAAAAATGTTACAAAGGAGTAGAAAAATGAAAAAGAAAACCTATATCAAATTGATAGCAGCGACTGTATTGGCTTCTACCTTGCTACTGGGAGCTTGTGGAAATAAAAACGAAACCACACAAACCAGTAGCTCTGCAAAGACAAGTCAATCATCAAGTTCTAAAGCAGCTTCTTCTAACAAAGAAAGCAAAACTCAAAAATCTTCAAGCTCAGCTTCATCTGAAAAGGCTCAAGCATCTTCTGATCAGTCTTCTACAACAGCAGATCAGTCACAAGCGAAACCAGCACCTGAATCAAGACAAGAACAAGCAACTCCTAGTCAACCAGCCCCTTCTCAGGCTCCGTCAACCCAGCAAGGTTCTCAAGCCCAGTCTAACCAGTCAAGCTATGATCCAACAACTGACCGCAAACTTCAAGACAAGCAAGCAGAACACAACAAACGCTACAAGGGAGTTTTAACCATGGTGGATGGTGACTTCTCAGCTGCAGCAGGAAACTGGAAGGGAGCGAATGGCGAAACCATTACAGTTTCATCAGGGGGGCAATTCACAGTAGAAACTGCAGATGGAAAGAAAGAAAACTATTCTATCAGAGGCTACTCTTACACTCTTGATGATGGCAAGTATAATGCCAAAATCGGTGGAGGAAAAATCATCCAAATTACAACAGGTGCGGATGGTAAAGTTTCGAGTGTTGCCTTGATTCAATAATAGTATCTAGGTTTTCCTTGGATAAAAAAACCGTAAACTTCAAGTGAGTTACGGTTTTTTGTGTATTAAGCTTTATCTAATTGCAATAGAGCTTCAATCTCAGCCAGGGTGCTTGCTTGGGAAATGGCTCCACGAAGTTTGGCTGCACCAGATGTTCCCCGGAGGTAGTGAGGAGCGAGTCCACGGAATTCACGAACAGCTACGTTTTCCCCCTTGAGGTTAATCAAGCGTTTCAAATGTTCGTAAGCAATTTTCATCTTGTCTTCAAAGGTCAAATCAGGGAGAATTTCTCCTGTTTCAAAGTAATGGTTGATTTGGTTGAAGAGGTAAGGATTTCCCATGGCAGCACGGCCAATCATGACTGCGTCAGCACCGACTTCTTCTATGCGTTGCTTGGCTTCTTGGACAGTACGGATATCACCGTTTGCGATGAAGGGAATCTTGGTCAAGGCTTGAGCGACCTTGTGAAGGGTCTCGAGGTCTGCGTGACCTGTATACATTTGTTCACGGGTACGGCCATGCATGGCGAGGGCAGAAACACCTGCTGCTTCAGCAGCGAGGGCATTTTCTACTGCAAGAGATGGGTCAGACCAGCCAGTGCGCATTTTGACAGTGAGGGGGATATCAAGGACAGATTGGACCTTGTTGATAATAGAGTAGATCTTGTCTGGATCCTTGAGCCACATAGCGCCAGCTTCGTTCTTCACGATTTTGTTGACAGGGCAGCCCATGTTGATATCCACGATATCGGTTTTGGTGTTTTCTTGGATGAATTCTGCTGCGCGTGCTAGGCTGTCTTCATCACTACCAAATAGTTGGATAGAGACAGGGTTTTCGCCTTCATCGATATGAAGCATGTGCAGGGTTTTTTCGTTGTTGTATTGGATTCCCTTGTCAGAGACCATTTCCATAACAACGAGTCCAGCTCCGAGCTCTTTTGCAATAGTACGAAAGGCTGAGTTGGTCACGCCAGCCATAGGTGCTAAAACGGTACGATTGGGAATCTCAACATTGCCAATCATAAAAGGTGTGTTAAGATTTGTCACGAATGAGTTCCTCCAGGTCGTTTTCATCAAAGTTGTAAGTCGTTTGGCAGAATTGACAAGTGATTTCTGCCCCATGGTCTTCCTCTTTCATTTCCTGTAAGTCTGAGCTTGGAAGGCTAGAAAGAGCGTTCATAAAACGTTCATGGCTACAGTCACATTGGAAACGGATTTCTTCTTCAGAAAGACGCTTGTAGGCCTCGTCACCGTAGATAGCCTTGAGGAGGGCTTCGATATGGTCGTCACTTTCCAGAAGGGTTGAGATAGCTGGCATTTCTTGGATGCGTTTTTCAAAGCGAGCAATCTCTTCTTCCTTAGCTCCTGGCAAGACTTGAACTAGGAAACCACCTGCAACCTTGACCTTGTCTTCTTCGTCTAAAAGGACATTGAGGCCGACTGCTGAAGGGGTTTGTTGGCTTTCGGTCAGGTAAAAGGCCAGGTCTTCACCGATTTCCCCAGAGATGAGGGGAGTCATAGAGTTGTAAGGATTTCCAGTACCGTAGTCTGTGATAACGAGGAATTGACCATTTCCAACAAAAGGTCCAACTAGGACTTCACCAGTTGCAGTCTTTTTGATGTCAACACCAGGATTTTGAACGTAGCCTTTGACGTTCCCCTTGGTATCAGCAACGGTGATAATGGCTCCTAGAGAGCTAGATCCCAGTACCTTCACTGTTAGTTTGGTATTTCCTTTTTCATTGGCTGCGAGAATCTGGCTAGCGATAAGAGTTCGACCAAGCGCTACAGTTGAGCTAGCTTGGGTTTGGTGTTTTTCTTGAGCAGTGCGGACGGTTTCTGTGCTATCAAGGACAAAAGCACGAAAGGCTCCGCTTTCTGATATTGTTTTAATAATTTTATCCATAGCTACTATTTTAGCATAAAAATGCCCAAAGGGGGAGCCGTGTGTTTGCTGATTTTTAGGATAATGGACCAGGAAATCAGCATGAAAATAAAAAGAGAAACAGATTATTTCAGCATTTGTAAGATTTATGCTATGCTTAAGGTAGAAAATGAAAGGGGTAACAAATGTATTTAGGAGATTTGATGGAAAAGGCCGAATCTGGCCAATTTTCAATCCTTTCCTTTCTATTACAAGAGTCTCAGACGACCGTCAAGGCTGTAATGGAGGAAACAGGATTTTCAAAAGCAACTCTAACCAAATATGTCACCCTGCTCAATGACAAGGCTTTGGACAGTGGCTTAGAGCTGATTATCTCCTTAGAAGATGAAAATCTGCGTCTGTCAATCGGTGCAGCTACCAAGGGGAGAGATATTCGGAGCTTGTTTTTGGAGAATGCTGTTAAATACCAGATTCTTGTTTATCTTCTCTACCACCAACAGTTTTTAGCCCATCAGCTGGCTCAAGAATTGATGATTAGTGAGGCTACGCTTGGTCGCCACTTAGCTAGTTTGAATCAGATTTTGTCAGAATTTGACTTATCTATCCAAAATGGACGTTGGCGAGGTCCAGAGCATCAGATTCGCTATTTCTATTTCTGTCTTTTCCGCAAGGTCTGGTCCAGTCAGGAATGGGAAGGTCACATGCAGAAACCAGAGAGAAAACAGGAGATTGCCACTTTAGAAGAAATCTGCGGTGCAAGTTTGTCTTCGGGTCAGAAATTGGACTTGGTTCTCTGGGCTCATATCAGTCAACAGCGTCTTCGGGTTAATGCTTGTCAGTTCCAAGTGATAGAAGAGAAAATGCGAGGGTATTTTGACAATATTTTCTACCTTCGTTTGCTGAGAAAGGCTCCGTCCTTTTTTGCTGGACAACACCTTCCTCTAGGAACTGAGGATGGGGAGATGATGATTTTCTTCTCTTTCCTCCTATCTCATCGCATTCTTCCTCTTCATACTATGGAATATATCCTTGGTTTTGGAGGGCAGTTGGCCGATTTGCTGACACAGTTGATTCAAGAAATGAAGAAGGAGGAGTTGCTGGGTGATTATACAGAGGATCACGTTACCTATGAACTCAGTCAGCTTTGTGCTCAAGTCTATCTCTATAAGGGCTATATTTTACAGGACCGCTACAAGTACCAGTTGGAGAATCGTCATCCTTATTTTTTGATGGAACATGATTTTAGGGGAACGGCAGAGGAGATTTTTCATGCCTTGCCTGCCTTTCAGCAGGGGACGGATTTGGATAAGAAAATTCTCTGGGAATGGCTCCAGTTAATTGAATATATGGCTGAAAATGGTGGCCAGCATATGCGGATTGGTTTGGATTTGACATCAGGTTTTCTTGTCTTTTCAAGGATGGCAGCCATTTTGAAACGGTATTTGGAATACAATCGTTTTATTACCATTGAAGCCTATGACCGAACTCGACATTATGATTTGCTGGTTACCAATAACCCGATTCATAAGAAGGAACAGACTCCAGTTTATTATTTAAAAAACGACTTGGATTTGGAAGATTTGGCAGCGATTCGTCAGTTATTATTCACTTAAAAGGCTTGGTTGTTCCAGGTCTTTTTTGTGAAATTCACACAATCTACTCACATTTTTTAAAAAATTAAAAAAAGTTGATGAATAAGAAAGCGCTTTATTTTGTATACTAGTTACTGTAAAGAGGAAACATCCTCAAGATCTTTATCAGGAGGACAGCACATGTCACAAGAAAAATACATTATGGCCATTGACCAGGGAACTACAAGTTCTCGTGCCATTATTTTCAACAAAAAAGGAGAAAAAGTTAGCTCGAGTCAAAAAGAGTTTACCCAGATTTTCCCTCAGGCAGGTTGGGTAGAGCACAATGCCAATGAAATTTGGAACTCTGTTCAGTCAGTTATTGCGGGTGCTTTCATCGAAAGTGGTGTCAAGCCAAATCAAATCGAAGCAATCGGGATTACCAACCAGCGTGAAACAACTGTCGTCTGGGATAAGAAAACAGGGCTCCCTATCTACAATGCTATCGTTTGGCAATCACGTCAGACAGCTCCTTTGGCTGAACAACTAAAAAGTCAAGGTTATGTGGAAAAATTCCATGAAAAGACTGGTTTGATCATCGATGCTTACTTCTCTGCTACCAAGGTTCGTTGGATTTTGGATCATGTAGAAGGTGCTCAAGAGCGAGCAGAAAAAGGGGAATTGCTCTTTGGTACCATCGATACTTGGTTGGTTTGGAAATTGACTGACGGTGCGGCTCACGTGACGGACTACTCAAATGCAGCTCGTACCATGCTTTATAACATTAAAGAACTTAAATGGGATGATGAGATTTTGGAAATCCTCAACATTCCAAAGGCTATGTTGCCAGAAGTTCGTTCTAACTCTGAAATCTACGGTAAGACAGCTCCATTCCATTTCTATGGTGGACAAGTGCCAATCTCAGGTATAGCTGGGGACCAACAAGCAGCCCTCTTTGGACAGTTGGCCTTTGAACCAGGTATGGTCAAGAATACTTATGGAACAGGTTCTTTCATCATCATGAATACTGGTGAAGAGATGCAGTTGTCTGAGAACAATCTTTTGACAACCATTGGTTACGGTATCAATGGCAAGGTTTACTATGCCTTAGAAGGTTCTATCTTCATCGCAGGAAGTGCCATTCAATGGCTTCGTGACGGTCTTCGCATGGTGGAAAATTCACCAGAATCTGAAAAATACGCTCGTGATTCTCACAACAATGATGAAGTTTATGTCGTTCCAGCCTTTACAGGTCTAGGTGCTCCATACTGGAACCAAAATGCCCGCGGTTCTGTCTTTGGCTTAACTCGTGGAACAAGTAAAGAAGACTTTATCAAGGCAACTCTTCAATCTATCGCTTATCAAGTCCGTGATATCATCGATACGATGCAAGTGGATGCGCAGACAGCTATCCAAGTCTTGAAAGTAGACGGTGGTGCAGCTATGAACAATTTCCTCATGCAATTCCAAGCTGATATTTTGGGAATCGATATCGCACGCGCCAAAAACTTGGAAACAACAGCTCTAGGGGCAGCCTTCCTAGCAGGTTTGTCAGTGGGCTATTGGAAAGACTTGGATGAGTTGAAACTCTTGAACGAGACAGGAGAACTCTTTGAACCATCGATGAACGAATCTCGCAAGGAACAACTCTACAAGGGCTGGAAGAAGGCTGTAAAAGCAACGCAAGTCTTTGCGGAAGTAGACGACTAATACTGGAAGAATAAAGCGACTTAGTTAGAAAGTGTGTAAATATGGAATTTTCAAAGAAAACACGTGAATTATCAATTCAAAAAATGCAGGAACGTACCTTGGACCTCTTGATTATCGGTGGAGGAATTACAGGGGCTGGTGTAGCCTTGCAGGCAGCAGCTAGTGGTCTAGATACTGGTTTGATTGAAATGCAGGACTTCGCAGAAGGAACATCCAGTCGTTCAACAAAATTGGTTCACGGTGGTCTTCGTTACCTCAAACAATTCGACGTAGAAGTGGTATCAGACACTGTTTCTGAACGTGCTGTAGTTCAACAAATCGCTCCCCACATTCCGAAACCAGACCCAATGCTCTTACCAGTTTACGACGAAGATGGAGCGACCTTTAGCCTCTTCCGTCTTAAAGTAGCCATGGACTTGTACGACCTTTTGGCAGGAGTTAACAACACGCCAGCT
This sequence comes from Streptococcus sp. ST14, assembly GCF_046098195.1. Taxonomy (NCBI): domain Bacteria; kingdom Bacillati; phylum Bacillota; class Bacilli; order Lactobacillales; family Streptococcaceae; genus Streptococcus; species Streptococcus sp. ST14. Next base: position 29,309 of record NZ_JBJUSF010000004.1, on the reverse strand, counting down.
GCTAACAAGGTTTTGAGTAAGGAAGAAGTCTTGGAACGCCAGCCAAACTTGAAGAAAGAAGGCTTGGTAGGAGGTGGGGTTTACCTTGACTTCCGTAACAACGATGCGCGTCTCGTGATTGAAAATATCAAACGTGCCAACCAAGACGGTGCCCTCATTGCTAACCACGTGAAGGCAGAAGGCTTCCTCTTTGACGAAAGTGGCAAGATTACAGGTGTTGTAGCTCGTGATCTCTTGACAGACCAAGTCTTTGAAATCAAGGCCCGTCTGGTGATTAACACAACAGGTCCTTGGAGTGATAAAGTACGTAACTTGTCTAATAAGGGAACCCAATTCTCACAAATGCGTCCAACTAAGGGAGTTCACTTGGTAGTGGACTCAAGCAAGATCAAGGTTTCACAGCCAGTTTACTTTGACACTGGTTTGGGAGATGGTCGTATGGTCTTTGTTCTCCCGCGTGAAAACAAGACTTACTTTGGTACAACGGATACAGACTACACAGGGGATTTGGAACATCCAAAAGTGACTCAGGAAGATGTAGATTATCTACTTGGCATTGTCAACAACCGCTTCCCAGAAGCAAACATTACCATTGATGATATCGAAAGTAGCTGGGCAGGTCTTCGTCCATTGATCGCAGGCAATAGCGCTTCTGACTACAATGGAGGAAATAACGGAACCATCAGTGATGAAAGCTTTAACAACTTGATTGCGACTGTTGAATCTTATCTCTCTAAAGAAAAAACGCGTGAAGATGTTGAGTCTGCTGTCAGCAAGCTTGAAAGCAGTACCTCTGAGAAACATTTGGACCCATCTGCAGTTTCACGTGGTTCGAGCTTGGACCGAGATGACAATGGCCTCTTGACCCTTGCTGGTGGTAAAATCACAGACTACCGTAAGATGGCTGAAGGAGCTATGGAGCGCGTGGTTGACATCCTCAAAGCAGAATTTGACCGTAGCTTTAAACTCATCAATTCTAAGACTTACCCTGTTTCAGGTGGGGAATTGAACCCAGCAAATGTGGACTCAGAAATCGAAGCCTTTGCGCAACTTGGAGTGTCACGTGGCTTGGATAGCAAGGAAGCTCACTATCTCGCAAATCTCTACGGTTCAAATGCACCGAAAGTCTTTGCTCTTGCTCATAGTTTGGAACAAGCACCAGGACTCAGTTTGGCGGATACTTTGTCACTTCACTATGCAATGCGCAATGAGTTGGCTCTGAGCCCAGTTGACTTCCTTCTTCGTCGTACCAACCACATGCTCTTTATGCGTGATAGTTTGGATAGCATCGTTGAGCCAGTTTTAGATGAAATGGGACGATTCTATGACTGGACAGAAGACGAGAAAGCAACTTACCGTGCGGATGTCGAAGCAGCTCTTGCTAACAACGATTTAGCGGCATTAAAAAATTAAGAAAAACTAGAAGAGAGGGAGGTAGGCCTTCCTTGCCTTCTCTCTCCTTCTTTTAAATGGAGACAACGATATGATGAAAGAATTATTTGGAGAATTTTTGGGGACTTTAATCCTTATCCTCCTAGGAAATGGTGTTGTAGCAGGTGTGGTTCTTCCTAAAACCAAGAGTAACAATTCAGGATGGATCGTCATCACGATGGGATGGGGGATTGCCGTTGCGGTTGCCGTCTTTGTATCTGGCAAACTTAGTCCTGCACACTTAAACCCAGCTGTGACGCTTGGTGTAGCCTTAAAAGGTGACTTGCCTTGGGCTTCGGTATTCCCATATATCCTAGCTCAGTTCGCTGGAGCGATGCTTGCTCAAATTTTAGTTTGGTTGCAATTCAAACCACACTATGATGCAGAAGAAAATGCAGGCAATATCCTAGCGACCTTTAGTACTGGACCAGCAATCAAGAACACAGTATCCAACTTGGTTAGTGAAATCCTTGGAACCTTTGTTTTGCTCTTGACAATCTTTGCCTTGGGGCTCTATGACCTTCAGGCAGGATTAGGAACCTTTGCAGTGGGAACCTTGATTGTCGGTATCGGTCTTTCACTAGGTGGGACAACGGGTTATGCCTTGAACCCAGCTCGTGACCTTGGACCTCGTATCATGCACAGTATCCTTCCGATTTCAAATAAGGGAGATGGGGACTGGTCTTATGCTTGGATTCCAGTTGTGGGACCTGTTATCGGTGCAGCCTTGGCCGTGCTTGTATTCTCGCTTTTCTAATCTAGAAAACAATTATTTTTGATAGGGCTTGAGATGAGAATCTCAGGCTCTTTTTGATGGCCAAAACATTAATATCTTAACTTGTCTTAAAATAAGCTAAAACCAACTTTTAAGTGACGGTAAACAGTTGAAAATTAGCATCATAAAGTGGTAAAATGGTAAAAAGATAAGATAGTAAGTGCTTATTTGCACAATATTCCTGAAAGTTTACAGAAAAGAAGTCGAATATGAAAAAAAAGAGAACATTTTATATTTTTTGGGCTCAAACATTCCTGTATTTTGTTATTTTACTAGGCTTGCTATATTTTTTTAGTTACCTTGGACAGGGACAAGGTGGCTTTATCTATAACGAATTTTAACTCAAAGGAGAAAATCTATTGTGTCAAATAAACCCATAGTTGATATGATTGAAACGATTGAGCACTTTGCTCAGACACAAGCTAGTTATCCTGTTTACAACGTTTTGGGGCGAGAGCATACTTATGGAGATTTGAAGGTTGATTCGGATAGTTTGGCTGCAGCCATTGATCAGTTGAATTTGCCAGAAAAATCTCCTGTTGTCGTCTATGGCGGACAGGAGTATGAGATGTTGGCTACCTTTGTGGCCCTGACCAAGTCAGGTCATGCTTATATTCCCATCGATAGCCATTCAGCCTTAGAACGGGTAGCTGCTATCGTAGAAGTAGCAGAACCGAGCTTGATTATTGCTATTTCAGATTTTCCATTAGAGCAGACAAGTATACCAATGCTGAATTTAGAGCAAGTCCATGAATCCTTTTCTCGACGTTCCAGCTATGCCATCACGCATCCAGTAAAAGGAGATGACAACTACTACATCATCTTTACATCTGGGACGACTGGTAAGCCAAAAGGAGTGCAGATTTCCCATGACAATCTCCTCAGCTTTACCAACTGGATGATTACAGACAAGGAATTTGCGACGCCAAGTCGTCCACAAATGCTGGCCCAGCCGCCTTATTCTTTTGACCTGTCTGTTATGTACTGGGCGCCAACCTTGGCACTAGGTGGTACACTTTTCGCTCTTCCTTCAGCCATTACTCAGGACTTCAAAAAACTCTTTGCGACCATCTTTTCATTGCCCATCGCTATCTGGACTTCGACGCCTTCCTTTGCAGATATGGCTATGTTGTCAGAAGACTTTAATAGCGAGAAAATGCCTGAAATCACGCATTTCTACTTTGATGGGGAAGAATTAACTGTCAAAACAGCTCAAAAACTGCGTGAGCGTTTCCCAAATGCCCGTATTATCAATGCCTACGGTCCAACAGAAGCTACAGTGGCTTTATCGGCAGTTGCCGTGACAGATGAGATGTTGGCGACTCTCAAACGCCTGCCAATCGGCTATACTAAGGCGGATTCTCCAACCTTTATCATTGACGAGGAAGGGAAGAAAGTTCCTAATGGTGAACAGGGAGAAATCATTGTTTCTGGACCAGCTGTTTCAAAAGGCTATATGAATAATCCTGAAAAAACGGCAGAAGCTTTCTTTGAGTTCGAAGGTCTTCCGGCCTACCACACAGGAGATGTGGGAACTATGACAGATGAGGGCTTGCTTCTCTACGGTGGACGGATGGACTTCCAGATTAAGTTTAATGGTTATCGTATTGAGCTTGAAGATGTCTCTCAAAACCTCAACAAGTCTCGCTATATCGAGTCGGCAGTTGCTGTCCCACGTTATAACAAGGACCATAAGGTACAAAATCTACTGGCCTATGTGATCCTAAAGGACGGTGTCCGTCAGCAGTTTGAACGGGATATTGATATTACCAAGGCTATCAAGGAAGACTTGACTGATATCATGATGTCCTATATGATGCCGTCCAAATTCCTTTATCGGGACAGCCTCCCACTGACTCCAAATGGAAAAATTGACATCAAAGGATTGATTAACGAGGTGAATAAGAGATGATGGAGTTCTTTCAACAGCTTCCTCATTTAGAGCCATACGGCAATCCTCAGTATTTTGTCTATGTGATTGCTGCAACCTTGCCCATCTTTATCGGTCTCTTTTTCAAGAAACGCTTTGCCTGGTATGAAGTGCTGGTTAGTCTCTTCTTTATTGTTACCATGTTGGTGGGTGGAAAGACCAATCAATTGGCTGCCTTGGGTATTTACCTTTGCTGGGAGATATTGCTCCTGCTTTTCTACAAGCACTATCGAAAAAGTAAGGATGGCAAGTGGGTCTTCTACCTAGTTAGTTTTCTGTCCCTTCTCCCGATTATCTTTGTCAAGGTGCAACCAGCTATCAATGGAACGCAGTCTTTGCTTGGCTTTTTGGGAATCTCTTACCTGACCTTTCGTTCGGTTGGGATGATCATCGAGCTGAGAGATGGGGTGATTAGGGATTTCACCTTGTGGGAATTTCTCCGATTTCTCCTCTTCATGCCGACTTTCTCGAGTGGTCCTATCGATCGCTTTAAACGTTTCAATGAAAATTACGAGACCATTCCTGAGCGAGATGAGCTGATGGATATGCTAGAAGAGGCTGTCAAATATATCATGCTTGGCTTCCTCTACAAGTTTATCTTGGCTCACATTTTAGGAGAGACATTATTGCCTCCTCTGAAAAATTTGGCCTTGCAGACAGGTGGTTTCTTTAACCTCTACGCTTTAGCGGTCATGTACACCTTTGGTCTGGAGCTCTTCTTTGACTTTGCGGGCTACTCTATGTTTGCCTTAGCCATCTCAAACTTGATGGGGATTCGTAGCCCGATAAACTTTAACAAGCCCTTTTTGTCAAGGGATTTAAAAGAGTTTTGGAATCGCTGGCACATGAGTCTGTCTTTCTGGTTCCGTGACTTCGTCTTCATGCGGATGGTCATGGTGTTGACCAGAAAGAAGGTCTTTAAGAATCGCAATGTGACTTCAAGTGTCGCCTATATTGTCAATATGCTGATTATGGGATTTTGGCATGGTGTGACCTGGTACTACATTGCCTATGGACTTTTTCATGGGATTGGGCTGGTCATCAATGATGCTTGGGTTCGTAAGAAAAAAGCCCTCAATAAAGAACGGAAAAAAGCTGGAAAGGGTTCCTTACCTGAGAATCGCTGGATTCAGTTGCTTGGCATGGTTGTCACCTTCCATGTCGTGATGGTTTCATTCTTAATCTTTTCTGGATTTTTGAATGATTTATGGTTTAAAAAATAAAAGGATATGAAAAATGGATATTAAATCAGAAGTTATTGAAATTATTGATGAGTTGTTTATGGAAGATGTTTCTGACATGATGGATGAAGATCTTTTTGATGCGGGTGTCTTGGATAGCATGGGAACTGTTGAATTGATTGTTGAGATTGAAAATCGTTTTGACATTCGTGTCCCAGTGACGGAGTTCGGTCGTGATGACTGGAATACGGCTAATAAAATCGTAGAAGGTATTACGGAGTTGCAGAATGCTTAAACGCTTGTGGCTGATCTTCGGGCCTATCTTCATTGCTGGATTTTTGGTTCTTCTACTCATCTTTTTTTATCCAAGTACAACAAGCCATAATCTGACGGAGGAGAAATACTCCGCGGCTTCTATTAGTACAGAGAGCTTTAAGGAGAGAAGTCAAAAAGTGAGGGCTCTTACGGATCCAAATATGCGTTTTATTCCTTTTCTAGGGTCCAGTGAATGGATTCGATTTGATAGTGTTCATCCAGCTGTTTTAGCGGAAAAATACCATCGTCCCTATCGTCCTTACTTTTTAGGTCAAGCAGGAGCAGCCTCTCTAAATCAGTATTTTGGTCTACAGCAAATTTTGCCAGAAATAGAGAATAAGCAGGCTGTATTTGTGATTTCGCCTCAGTGGTTTACGGAGACAGATTATGAACCCGCAGCGTTTCAGAGATTTTTTAACAGTGACCAATTGACAGCTTTTCTGGAAAATCAATCTGGTGACACTGCTGCAAAGCATGCGGCTATTCGATTGTTAAAGCAGAATCCTAATGTTTCATTAAAAGACATTGTTCAAAAACTGTCAAAGGGTGAAGAATTATCAGAGGTTGATCGGGTTGCTATTGATATTTTTGCGCGATTCAATGAAAAGCAATCCGCTCTCTTTGGACAATTCTCCATTCGAGGACAACTCAAGTACAAGGAACATGTGGAGAACTATTTAAAAGATCTTCCGGATCAATTTTCTTATGATGAGTTAGAAAAAATTGTTCGTAAGGATGCAGAAGCAAATACGACCAATAACGATATGGGGATGGAAAATCATTTCTATACGAGAGAGATTCAAAAGGATTTAAAAAAATGGGAAGGGTATCAAAAAAATTACAACTTCCTCAAGTCCTCTGAATACAATGATTTGCAGCTGGTCCTTAATCAATTTGCTAAGTCGAATGTCAATGTGCTCTTTGTCATTCAGCCGGTTAACAAGAAGTGGATGGAGTACACAGGGCTCAGTGAAGAGATGTACCAGCATGCAGTGGAGAAAATTCGTTACCAATTAGAAAGTCAGGGTTTTACCAATATTGCTGATTTTTCAAAAAATGGAGGGGACCCTTATTTTGTTAAGGATACCATTCATCTAGGATGGTTAGGTTGGCTGGCTTTTGATAAGGTTGTCAATCCTTTCTTGACGGATCCGAAACCAGCTCCAGACTACAAGATGAATGACCGCTTCTTTAGCAAGGACTGGGCGACCTATGATGGGAATATCAAAGATTTCCAATAAAATGAGTTAAAAGTTTGGGGTTTGAACCCAAGCTTTTTTGTTTAAATGGCGAATATTTAAGATGAAAATAGGTCAAAAGTTTCAAAATTTTTAGAAATAGCGTATAATATAAAAGAGAAAAAGAAAAGAAAGGGATTTTAAAATGAACAAACGTTCTTTATTACCTGTCTTATCGACAGCCCTGTTAGCTCCAGCCTTCTTAGCTGGACAAGTCTATGCTGAAGAAGCAACAACTTCTGCAGAAAGTTCAGCTGTCGTAGCGACTCCTGCTACGTCGGCGACCCCAGCTCCTGTTGAGAGCCCTGCGGTACCGGAAACTTCAGCAACTTCGGCAACTTCAGAAGCAGTTGCACCTGCAGAAACTCCGTCAGCTCCTGCCGAATCTCCTAAAGGCGAAGAAAAGGACACCGTTATATTACACACCAATGATGTCCATGGTCGTATTGTAGAGGAAAAAGGAGTAATTGGAGATGCCAAGTTAGCGACTGTCATTGAGCAGGAGCGTGCAAAATCAAATCAAAATACTCTGGTTGTTGACGCGGGAGACGCTTTCCAAGGTTTACCGATTTCCAACTCTACTAAGGGTGAAGCACGCGCTGAAATTCTCAATCAGATGCAGTATGATGCCATGGCAGTAGGAAACCATGAGTTTGACTTTGGTCTTGATGAAGTTAAAAAATACAAGGAAATCTTGAAATTCCCATTACTTAGTTCAAATACCTACGTCAATGGTGCTCGTCTCTTTGAAGCTTCCACAATCGTTGATAAAGATAAGACTGTGGAAGGTGATGAGTTTGTTGTAATCGGCGTGACAACACCTGAAACTGCTACAAAAACCCACCCTAAAAACATTAAAGGGGTAACTTTTACAGATCCAATCTCTGAAGTCAATAAGGTCATCGAAGAAGTTCAAGCCAAGGCTCGTGCAGAAGGTAAGGACTACAAACACTATGTTGTGCTTGCTCACTTGGGTGTAGATACCACAACTCCAGTCGAGTGGCGTGGTTCAACCTTGGCAGAAGCCTTGTCTAAAAATCCTCGTTTGAAAGGGAAACGCGTAACAGTAATCGACGGTCACTCTCATACAGTAGAATCAACGACCTATGGAGACAATGTTACCTATAACCAGACAGGAAGCTACCTTCATAATGTAGGGAAAATCACCTACAAATCACGTCAGCTTTTGGGCAATCCAACTCAGATTCCGGCTGCTGATGCTAAAAAATTACCAGCTAATCCTACAGTTGAAAAACTAGTCAAAGACATTAAACAAAAATACGATGCTGAAAATGCGGTTGAAGTCGTTTCAAACAGCCCTGTAGAACTCAACGGAGATCGTGAAAATGTTCGGGTTCGTGAAACTAACCTCGGAAACGTCGTAGCAGACTCGCTCTATCAGTATGGTCAAACAGGATTTAGCCGTCCGACTGACATCGCTGTGACAAATGGCGGTGGCTTGCGTGAAACTATTGCAAAAGGCAAACCGATCACTAAAGGAAATGTCATTGCCGTTCTTCCATTTGGAAATACCATCTCACAAATTCAAGTGACTGGGCAACAAGTCTTGGATATGTTTGAAAAATCACTCGGATCTATCTTGCAGGTCGATAAGGATGGCAAGAAGGTCTTGGATGAGAACGGGCAACCATTGCTAGAACCAAGTGGTGGCTTCTTGCAAGTTTCAGGTGTGAAGGTCTACTATGATACTAATCTACCATCAGGAAAACGTGTCTTGGCCATCCAGGTCAAAAACCGTGCGACTGGTCGTTATGATCTTCTGGACCTCGCAAAAACTTACTACCTTGCAACTAATGATTTCTTAGCTGCAGGTGGTGATGGCTACACGATGTTAGGTGGTGCGCGAGAAGAAGGTCCTTCTATGGATGCAGCCTTTGAAGAGTATCTTAAAACCGCTGATTTGACTCAGTATGAAAAGATCAATCCGAACTCACGGACGATTTCTGTGGATTCTAAAAACTTTAGTCTGCCAGTAGAAACGCCTCAAACGAATGCAGCTGCTAACGATGCGACTACAAATGTGCCATTGACTTATGAGGTGGCGGGGCAATTTAGCAAGAAGGCAGTTGTCTCAGAAAAAGCCCTCCCAAATACAGGAAGTGAACAGTCCATCTTCTTGCTCTTGATGGGAATGGTAGCTGGTTTGGCAGGTATCTTATCGAGTCGAAAACCAAAGCAAAAATAGGTTAAATTTTACATCTAGAAGAGTCTAGGGAAACGTTTTTACGCCTTTTTCCCTTGACTCTTTTTTGGTTTATGATATAATTAACCAGTAAAGAATCGGTGGCTATCTCTATTTTTTACGAAAGGATAGCTTGGGAAGGAGTAACACATGAGACAGCTTGCACAGGAAATCGATAACTTTTTAAACGAGGTGATCTTGAGATCTGAGAACCAGCATGAAATTCTGATTGGGCATTGCACGAGTGACGTAGTCTTGACCAACACTCAGGAACACATCCTCATGCTCTTGTCGGAAGAATCCCTAACCAACTCGGAGCTAGCCCGTCGTCTCAATGTCAGTCAGGCAGCAGTGACCAAGGCTATCAAGTCTTTGGTCAAAGAAGGAATGTTAGAGACATCGAGAGACCCAAAGGATGCGCGTGTGATCTTTTATCAACTGACAGACCTAGCTCGACCGGTGGCAAAGGAACACCACCACCATCATGAACAGACGCTCTTAGCCTATGAACAAGTGGCAAGTCAGTTTACTCCAAATGAACAAGAAGTTATCCAGCGGTTTTTAACTGCTTTAGTAGGAGAAATTAAATAATGCGGTATATTACAGTAGAGGACTTGTCTTTCTATTATGACAAGGAACCTGTTCTCGAACATATCAACTACAGTGTTGATAGTGGGGAGTTTGTCACCTTGACTGGTGAAAATGGAGCTGCCAAGACAACGCTTATCAAGGCTAGTCTGGGCATCTTGCAGCCAAGATTTGGCAAGGTAACCATCTCAAAGACAAATACTCATGGGAAAAAACTTAGGATCGCTTATCTTCCCCAGCAGATTGCCAGTTTTAATGCTGGTTTTCCGAGTACGGTTTATGAATTTGTCAAGTCGGGTCGCTATCCTCGAAAGGGCTGGTTCCGTCGCTTGAATGCTCATGATGAGGAACATATCAAGGCCAGTCTAGACTCGGTTGGTATGTGGGAACATCGTGACAAACGAATTGGCTCACTCTCGGGTGGGCAAAAGCAACGAGCAGTGATTGCTCGGATGTTTGCTTCTGACCCAGATATCTTTGTCTTGGATGAGCCGACAACAGGGATGGATGCTGGAAGCAAAAATGAATTTTACGAACTCATGCACCACAGTGCCCACCATCATGGCAAGGCTGTTTTGATGATTACCCATGACCCTGAGGAGGTCAAGGACTATGCGGATCGCAATATTCATCTAGTCCGTAACCAAGACTCACCGTGGCGTTGTTTCAACGTTCACGAAAGCGACCAGGAGGTGAACCATGCTTAGTTTGTTATCTTATGACTTTATGCAGCGTGCCTTCTTGGCGGTCATTGCCATGAGTCTCTTTTCTCCAGTTCTTGGGACCTTCCTTATCTTACGTCGTCAGAGTCTCATGAGCGATACCCTCAGTCACGTTTCTCTATCAGGGGTAGCCTTTGGTCTGGTTTTGGGGATTTCTCCAACTATTTCAACCATTGCTATTGTCTTAATCGCTGCGGTCTTTCTAGAGTATCTCCGGACGGTCTATAAGAACTTTATGGAAATCGGGACTGCCATCCTCATGTCAACAGGACTTGCAGTGTCTCTTATCGTGATGAGTAAGGGCAAAAGTTCGAGCTCCATGAGTTTAGACCAGTATCTCTTTGGGTCTATTGTGACTATTAGCCAGGAGCAGGTGATGTTCCTCTTTGCCATTGCGGCGGTCGTTTTACTCTTGACTTTCTTATTCTTGCGACCAATGTATATCCTGACCTTCGATGAGGACACGGCTTTTGTAGATGGACTTCCAGTGCGGACCATGTCTATCCTCTTTAACATGGTGACAGGGGTGGCCATTGCCCTTATGATTCCAGCTGCAGGAGCCCTTTTGGTGTCGACCATTATGGTCTTGCCAGCTAGCATTGCCCTTCGTCTGGGGAAAAACTTCAAATCCGTTATGTTACTAGCCAGCGCTATTGGCTTTTTGGGAATGGTGGCAGGTCTCTATATTTCCTACTATGCGGAAACACCTGCCAGCGCTAGTATCACCATTATCTTTGTAGCTGTCTTTTTGTTAGTCAGTCTACTGAAACGTTTTATCAAATAGGAGAATGAAATGAAAAAACTGAGCTTACTACTGGCTAGTCTATGTGCCCTGTTTTTAGTGGCTTGTTCCAATCAAAAACAGGCAGATGGGAAACTAAATATCGTGACAACCTTTTACCCTGTCTACGAATTTACCAAGCAAGTCGCAGGAGATACTGCTAATGTAGAACTTCTAATCGGTGCTGGTACAGAACCCCATGAGTATGAACCGTCTGCCAAGGCAGTTGCCAAAATCCAAGATGCAGATACCTTTGTCTATGAAAATGAAAACATGGAAACTTGGGTTCCAAAATTGTTAGAATCCTTGGATAAGAAAAAAGTGAAAACCATCAAGGCGACAGGTGATATGTTGCTCTTACCAGGTAGCGAGGAAGAAGAGGGAGAGCATGACCATGGAGAAGAAGGTCATCACCATGAGTTCGATCCCCATGTTTGGTTATCACCAGTTCGTGCCATTAAACTAGTAGAGCATATCCGTGATAGCTTATCAGCAGATTATCCTGATAAAAAAGAGACCTTTGAGAAGAATGCTGCTGCCTATATCGAAAAATTGCAAGCCTTGGATAAGGCTTATGCAGAAGGCTTGTCTCAAGCCAAACAAAAGAGCTTTGTGACTCAACACGCAGCCTTTAACTACCTTGCCTTGGACTATGGGCTCAAACAAGTCGCAATCTCAGGACTTTCTCCAGATGCAGAGCCATCAGCAGCTCGTTTGGCAGAATTGACAGAGTACGTCAAGAAAAATAAAATTGCCTATATCTACTTTGAAGAAAATGCCTCACAGGCCCTTGCTAATACACTTTCAAAAGAAGCAGGTGTCAAAACAGATGTCCTCAATCCTTTAGAAAGTCTGACAGAAGAGGACACCAAGGCTGGAGAAAATTACATCTCCGTGATGGAGAAAAACCTCAAGGCTCTAAAACAAACAACGGACCAAGAAGGCCCAGCAATCGAGCCTGAAAAGGCAGAGGATACCAAGACAGTCCAAAATGGTTACTTCGAGGATGCAGCTGTCAAGGACCGCACCTTGAGTGACTATGCAGGTAATTGGCAATCAGTTTATCCTTTCCTTGAAGATGGTACTTTTGATCAAGTGTTTGACTACAAGGCTAAGTTGACTGGTAAGATGACACAGGCTGAGTACAAGGACTACTATACAAAAGGCTATCAGACAGATGTGACTAAGATTAATATCACTGATAACACCATGGAATTTGTTCAAGGTGGTCAAAGCAAGAAATATACCTACAAGTATGTCGGCAAGAAAATCTTGACTTACAAGAAAGGCAATCGTGGCGTGCGCTTCCTTTTTGAAGCGACAGATGCTGATGCTGGACAATTCAAGTATGTTCAGTTTAGTGACCACAATATCGCCCCAGTTAAGGCAGAACATTTCCATATCTTCTTTGGAGGAACAAGCCAAGAAGCCCTCTTTGAAGAAATGGATAACTGGCCAACCTACTATCCAGATAATCTATCTGGCCAAGAAATTGCCCAAGAAATGTTGGCACATTGATGCAAGATAGAATCCCGCAAATCTGCGGGATTTTTTGCTGGAAACGATTATCTGAGTAGGCTGTGGGCGTTATAGTACCACAGTTGTGCTGTTCACAATGTGATAAGGCAGTCATTTTCTACTGGCTGCTTCTCACTAGCTGGCGAATGCAAAAGCTACGATTGTACAAATTATAGAATCTTTTCAGGGGATTTAGGAAGGGAGCTTAGTCATATTGACGCTGCTATCGCTTTTTGTTATAGTCAAGGAGAGAGCAGTCTGGAACAATAGTTTATTCACAGTCTGTGGATAAGTCTAGGGGAAAATGACATACAACTCAGGGCGATGAAGCATCCTGAAAATAGTTCCGTATGTTAGTGAATTTCTGGAAATTTAGTAGAAACCCTAGTACAGAGCCATTTGACAAAGGTGTGTTTAGCGTGAAGGCTTCCAAGTCTAAGAGCTGGATTTTGGAGAAACTAGTTTTTAGGCATGTTTTCTTATCCACAAGTTGTGGATAACTGTAGAGAGTCAGCTTGTGCATCAACTTCAAGTCCAAGTTTCATAAAAGAAGAACCTTTGCGCGATGCAAAGGTTCTTTTGGTTAGGAGTGATTTGGTAGCCAGCTGAGGGTGAAAGGTCTTCTGACGTAGCGTCTTGATGAGAAGAGCGGTATAGTTAGGGTAGTCGCTGTAGCGGAAGAGATAAGGAATGTGGAAGCTAGGCTGGTTGGAAATGGCGATTTGCCCAAAAGGAGCGGTAGCCATCTCGCTCATCTCGTGAATCTCGTAACCATAGCCAGTCGTCTCAAAGAGGGGAGCATCTTGACAGGCTTTCAAAAGATAGTGGCTAAAGGTTTCCTTTCCACCCATAAGCTGGATTAAGCCTGGGATGTCGTGGAGGACGCCTAAGGTCGCTTGAATGGCAGAGCATTCGGCGTAGTCGCGTCCCCAACTATAAGGAGAGAAGTCGGGGCGGAAGTTGCCTTGGCTATCTCGCGCACGCATGTAGCCCGTCGCAGTGTCAAATAGATGGTGGTAATTTTGTGACGAAGTTCTATAAGTTTCCGCGATGTCATTCTGACCAAGCTTTTCGGCACAGCTGGCGATACAAAAGTCACTATAGGCATAGTCAAGGGTGTGACTGACACTTTCGTGGTGGTCGGTAGAGAGATAACCTAATTCTTGGTATTGTGCCAAACCGTGGCGACCGTTGATGCCGAGAGGGTCGGACTTAGTGGCTGTCTCCAGCATGGCTTGGAGGAGTTCTTCTTCTAAGTCGGGAGTCATGTCCTTGCAGGCGCTATCTGCGATAATGCTGTCTAAAAGGGTACCTGGCATCATACCACGTTCATCTGGGGCTAGCCATTTTGGAAGGAAACCAGTATCGCGGTAGCTATTGAGAAATCCTTCTAAGAAGCGGTGGTAGTGTTCCGGTATGATAAGGGCAAAGAGGGGGAAGGTGGTACGGAAGGTATCCCAGAAACCATTGTTGCTGAAGAGGACACCAGACTTGACAGTTCCAGTAGTCAGATCCTTGTGGATAGCGTGCCCTGATTTATTAACCTCATAAAAAGTTTGAGGAAATAGGAAGAGTCTGTAAAGGCAGTGATCAAAGAAGATTCTGTCAGCCTCTCCTGTCTTTATAATGTCAAAACGATGGAGGAGATTTTCCCAGTCCGCTTGGGCATTTGCTTTACAGCTATCAAAATCTTCTTGAGGTAGATTAAGCAGTGCTTGAGAAGGAGAGATGAAAGAAGTGGCTAGCTGAATTTCGGTTTGGCTACTTGCTAGGTCGATTCGCCAGTCTTCGCCTTCTTGGCTGACAGCAAGGATATCTGTATTCATTTGCAGGGCAGTGAAGAATATCAGCGGATTTTTGTTGGTTTCAGTTTTTCCTTCTTGTCGCAGGGCCAGAGTCCGCTTATCTACCTGCTCAATTGTTAGGTCATCTGCTGCGTGAAGGTAGAGGGAGAGGGCTTTGCCTTGCTTTTGCTCCAAACGAATAGAAGCACCGTAGCAAGTCGGTGTGAGCTGGGTTTCAATCTGATAGCGCAGGGAGAAAATCTTCAGATAATGAGGTTGGAAAGAGGCCTTATCTATGTCATAGGAAGATTGGCGGTGAAAGAGGCTGTCTCCACCCAGTTGGCCTGTGACAGGTGTCAGAAGGAGCCAAGAGTAGTCTCCAATCCAAGGACTGGGCTGGTGGGTTAATCGAATCCCCTGAAAGATAGGCAGATGTGGATCAAAAAACCAAGAGCCCTCCTGGTCACTGGTCTGGGGTACAAAGTAATTCATCCCAAAAGGAACGCCTGTGTATGGCAGGGTATTTCCCCGAGAAAAGGCATGCTTGCTGGCAGTTCCAAAGCGGGTATCGATGGTTTCAAGTAGTGGTTTCATAGTCTTTCCTTTAGCTGTTTTTCTACATTATATCAGAAAAAGATAGCCTTTAGAAAAGGGGTTTCAAAGATAACTATTTTGTAGAAAAATGACTATCATTTGTGTATGTATTTTCTGTCTCAAAAGCTATATACTGAAAATGAAACTTGTTTGAAAGAGGAAACTGCACGATGATTTATTCGAAAGAAATTGTTAGAGAATGGCTGGATGAAGTAGCAGAGCGGGCTAAGGACCATCCGGAGTGGGTGGATGTCTTTGAGCGTTGCTATACAGACACCTTGGACAATACGGTTGAGATCCTAGAAGATGGTTCAACCTTTGTACTCACAGGGGATATTCCTGCCATGTGGCTTCGGGATTCGACAGCCCAACTTAGACCCTACCTGCATGTGGCAAAAAAAGATCCTCTCTTGCGTCAGACCATTGCAGGTTTGGTCAAGCGTCAGATGACTTTGATTCTCAAGGATCCTTATGCCAACTCTTTTAACATTGAGGAGAATTGGAAGGGCCACCACGAGACTGACCATACCGACCTTAATGGCTGGATTTGGGAACGCAAGTATGAGGTGGACTCGCTTTGCTATCCTTTGCAGCTGGCTTATCTCCTTTGGAAAGAGACTGGCGAGACCAGTCAGTTTGATGAGACTTTTGTTGCAGCGACCAAGGAAATTCTTCACCTCTGGACGGTAGAGCAAGATCACAAGAACTCTCCATATCGCTTTATTCGAGATACAGACCGTAAGGAAGATACTCTGGTAAATGATGGCTTTGGACCTGACTTTGCAGTGACAGGTATGACCTGGTCAGCTTTCCGACCGAGTGATGACTGCTGCCAGTATAGCTACTTGATTCCGTCCAATATGTTTGCAGTAGTTGTCTTGGGGTATGTGCAAGAGATCTTTGCAGAATTAAACTTGGCTGATAGCCAAAACATCATGACAGACGCTGAGCGTCTCCAGTCTGAAATCCAAGAAGGCATCGAAAATTATGCCTACACCACTAACAGCAAGGGTGAAAAGGTTTACGCCTTTGAAGTGGATGGTTTAGGGAATGCTAGCATCATGGATGACCCAAATGTACCAAGTTTATTGGCGGCGCCTTATCTGGGCTATTGCGACATTGAAGACGAAGTGTATCAAGCCACACGCCGTACCATTCTGAGCTCTGAAAATCCATACTTCTACCAAGGAGAATACGCTAGCGGTCTCGGAAGTTCTCATACCTTCTATCGCTATATCTGGCCCATTGCCCTTTCTATCCAAGGCTTGACAACAAGAGATAAGGCAGAGAAGAAATTCTTACTCGATCAGCTCGTTGCCTGCGATGGTGGCACAGGTGTTATGCACGAAAGCTTCCACGTGGACGACCCAACTCTCTACTCTCGTGAATGGTTCTCTTGGGCCAACATGATGTTCTGTGAATTGGTTTTGGATTACTTGGATATCCGTTAATCTAGGATTTTACTTGTTTTTAGTCAATTTACTAAGACAAAGTAGCTAAATATTTACTTCTTTCAAATTTCATCTCAAATCATAGTTAAATTCTTGATAAATAAACTATTTAGAGTTAAACTGTTGGTGATTTGTTGAATTTGATTGAGCAAATCTTACATCCAAAAACGTTAACAATAAAAATTTAAATTTAGAATGAGGTTTTACTTCATGGAAAATGTTGTCGTACATATTATCTCACATAGTCACTGGGATCGTGAGTGGTACTTGCCTTTTGAAAGCCACCGTATGCAGTTGGTGGAATTATTTGACAATCTCTTTGATCTCTTTGAAAATGACCCTGAGTTCAAGAGCTTCCACTTGGATGGTCAAACCATTGTCCTTGATGACTACTTGGAGATTCGCCCTGAAAATCGCGACAAAGTTCAGCGCTACATTGACGAAGGCAAACTTAAAATTGGTCCTTTTTACATCTTGCAAGATGACTACTTGATTTCAAGTGAAGCCAATGTCCGAAATACTCTTATCGGTCAGCAGGAGGCTGCAAAATGGGGCAAATCAACTCAGGTTGGTTACTTCCCAGATACCTTTGGAAATATGGGGCAAGCGCCTCAAATCCTTCAAAAATCAGGCATTCACGTGGCCGCTTTTGGTCGTGGTGTGAAGCCGATTGGATTTGACAACCAAGTCCTCGAAGATGAGCAGTTCACTTCCCAGTTTTCAGAAATGTACTGGCAGGGTGCGGATGGTAGTCGTGTCCTCGGGATTCTCTTTGCCAACTGGTACAGTAATGGGAACGAAATTCCAGTTGATAAAGACGAGGCTTTGACCTTCTGGAAACAAAAACTGGCAGACGTGCGTGACTATGCTTCGACCAACCAATGGTTGATGATGAACGGATGTGACCACCAACCTGTACAGAAAAATCTGAGCGAAGCCATTCGTGTGGCAAATGAACTCTTCCCAGATGTAACCTTTGTTCATAGTTCTTTTGATGAATATGTCCAAGCCGTGGAAAGTGCCCTACCAGAGCAATTATCAACGGTTACAGGTGAGTTGACCAGTCAGGAAACAGACGGCTGGTACACACTTGCCAACACTTCTTCATCTCGTATTTATCTCAAACAAGCCTTCCAAGAAAATAGCAACCTCCTAGAGCAAGTTGTAGAACCCTTGACGATTATCACTGGGGGTCATAACCACAAGGACCAGTTGACCTATGCTTGGAAAACACTTTTGCAGAATGCGCCACATGATAGTATCTGTGGCTGTAGCGTGGACGAAGTTCACCGCGAGATGGAAACTCGTTTTGCCAAGGTCAACCAAGTAGGAAACTTTGTTAAGAGCAATCTTCTTAACGAATGGAAGGGTAAAATCGCTACAGCTAAGGCTCAAAGTGATTATCTCTTTACTGTCATTAACACAGGCTTGCATGATAAGGTTGATACGGTCAGCACAGTGATTGATGTTGCGACTTGTGATTTCAAGGAATTGCACCCAACAGAAGGTTACAAGAAGATGACTGCCTTAACCTTGCCAAGCTACCGTGTGGAGGACTTGGATGGGCGTCCTGTAGAGGCTAAAATCGAAGACCTCGGAGCTAATTTTGAGTACGATTTACCAAAAGACAAGTTCCGCCAAGCTCGTATCGCTCGACAAGTGCGCGTGACAATTCCAGTTCACCTAGCGCCACTTTCTTGGACAACCTTCCAATTGCTGGAAGGAGAACAAGAACACCGCGACGGTATTTACCAAAATGGAGTGATTGATACGCCATTTGTAACGGTGAGTGTGGATGACAATATCACAGTCTATGACAAGACAACTCACGAGGCCTATGAAGATTTTATCCGCTTCGAAGACCGTGGTGACATCGGAAACGAGTATATCTATTTCCAACCAAAAGGAACAGAGCCAATCTATGCAGAGCTTAAGGGCTACGAGGTCTTGGAAAACACAGCTCGCTACGCTAAGATTTTGCTCAAACATGAATTGACCGTGCCTGTCAGTGGCGATGAAAAACTAGAAGAAGAGCAAAAAGGCATTATCGAGTTTATGAAGCGTGAGGCTGGACGTTCAGAAGAATTGACAAGCATTCCTCTTGAAACTGAGTTGACTGTCTTTGTTGACAATCCACAAATTCGTTGCAAGACTCGCTTTACCAACACTGCCAAAGACCATCGTATCCGTCTCTTGGTCAAGACTCACAACACGCGTCCAAGCAATGATTCTGAAAGTATCTATGAGGTGGTGACACGACCAAACAAACCAGCTGCTTCATGGGAAAATCCTGAAAATCCTCAACACCAACAGGCCTTTGTCAGTCTGTATGATGATGAAAAAGGGGTGACTGTATCCAACAAGGGATTGAATGAATACGAAATCCTTGGGGACGACACCATTGCAGTGACTATTTTGCGTGCCTCAGGTGAGCTGGGTGACTGGGGCTACTTCCCAACACCAGAAGCTCAATGCTTGCGTGAGTTTGAAGTCGAGTTTGCGCTTGAGTGCCACCAAGCCCAAGAACGTTTCTCAGCTTTCCGTCGTGCTAAAGCCTTGCAGACACCGTTTACCAGCCTTCAAGTTGCAAAACAAGAGGGTAGCGTGGCTGCGACTGGTAGCCTCTTGAGCCATTCTGTTCTCAGCATACCGCAAATCTGTCCAACAGCCTTTAAGGTAGCTGAAAATGAAGAAGGCTATGTTCTTCGCTACTACAATATGTGTAGTGAAAATGTACGTGTACCAGAAAGTCAACATCTCTTCCTTGACCTACTTGAACGACCATACCCAGTTCATAGAGGTCTCATTTCACCACAAGAGATTCGTACAGAATTGATCAAAAAAGAAGAAATTTAATTTCAAAAAGTAAACATAAAAAGAAAGGAGGGGCGAAAAAGTAAGGACTAACTGCTGATTCGCCCCTTTTTATGGTAAAAACAATGACCATTGCAACGATTGATATCGGAGGGACTGGGATTAAGTTTGCCAGTCTGACTCCTGATGGGAAAATACTAGATAAGACAAGCATTCCAACGCCTGAAAACTTGGAGGACTTACTAGCTTGGCTAGATCAACGTTTGTCAGAGCAGGATTACAGTGGGATTGCTATGAGCGTTCCAGGCGCGGTCAATCAAGAGACAGGTGTGATTGATGGCTTCAGTGGGGTGCCCTACATCCACGGATTTTCTTGGTATGAGGCGCTTAGTTCTTATCAGATTCCTGTCCATCTGGAAAATGATGCTAACTGCGTTGGACTTAGTGAACTGCTGGCTCACCCAGAGATTGAAAATGCAGCCTGTGTCGTTATTGGGACAGGGATTGGTGGGGCCATGATTATCAATGGCAAGCTTCACCGAGGTCGTCATGGCTTGGGGGGAGAGTTTGGCTATATGACAACCATTGCACCTGCTGAAAAACTCAACAACTGGTCGCAACTAGCGTCAACTGGAAATATGGTTCGATACGTGATTGAAAAATCTGGTCAGACTGACTGGGACGGACGCAAGATTTACCAAGAGGCCGCAGCTGGCAATGCTCTTTGTCAAGAAGCGATTGAGCGCATGAATCGTAATCTGGCTCAAGGTTTGCTTAATATCCAGTATCTCATCGACCCAGATGTCATTAGTTTGGGAGGCTCTATCAGTCAAAATTCAGATTTTATTCAAGGTGTCAAGAAGGCTGTTGATAACTTTGTCGAGACCTACGAAGAATACACGATTGCGCCCATCATCCAAGCCTGCACCTATCATGCAGATGCTAATCTCTACGGGGCCCTTGTCAACTGGTTGCAGGAGGAAAACCAATGGTAAGATTTACAGGAATTAATTCCAAACAAACTCAGGCAATCGACTTGCTGACAAAGCATATCTCTCTGCCAGATGTAGAAGTGGCAGTCGCTCAATCTGACCAAGCTTCTATCTCTATCAAGGGTGAGGATGGTCACTATCAATTAACTTATGACAAACCTCACCAACTCTATCGTGCCTTGTCCTTGTTGGTAACAGCTCTAGCAGAAGGTGACAAGGTAGAGATTGAGGAGCAGGCAACTTACGAAGATTTAGCCTACATGGCTGACTGTTCGCGAAATGCGGTGCTGAATGTGGCTTCTGCTAAGCAGATGATTGAGGTCTTGGCTCTCATGGGCTACTCAACCTTTGAGCTTTATATGGAAGACACTTATCAAATCGAGGGGCAACCTTACTTTGGTTATTTCCGCGGGGCTTATTCGGCTGAGGAGTTGCAGGAAATCGAAGCTTATGCCCAGCAGTTTGACATGACCTTTGTGCCTTGTATCCAGACCTTGGCCCACTTGTCAGCCTTTGTTAAATGGGGTGTCAAAGAAGTTCAGGAGCTCCGTGATGTGGAGGATATCCTCCTTATCGGCGAAGAAAAGGTTTATGACCTGATTGATGGCATGTTTGCCACTCTGTCTAAACTGAAGACTCGCAAGGTCAATATCGGGATGGACGAAGCCCACTTGGTTGGTTTGGGACGCTACTTGATTCTCAACGGTGTTGTGGATCGTAGTCTCCTCATGTGCCAACACTTGGAGCGCGTGCTGGATATTGCAGACAAATATGGTTTCCACTGCCAGATGTGGAGCGATATGTTCTTTAAACTTATGTCAGTAGATGGGCAGTACGACCGTGATGTGGAAATTCCAGAGGAAACTCGTGTCTACCTAGACCGTCTCAAAGATCGTGTGACCTTGGTTTACTGGGACTATTATCAGGATAGCGAGGAAAAATACAATCGCAACTTCCGCAACCATCACAAGATTAGCCATGACCTTGCCTTTGCAGGTGGTGCTTGGAAATGGATCGGTTTTACACCCAATAACCATTTCAGCTGTCTCATCGCTCTTGAAGCGAACAAGGCCTGCCGTGCCAATCAGATCAAAGAAGTCATTGTGACGGGCTGGGGGGACAATGGTGGGGAAACTGCCCAGTTCTCTATTCTCCCAAGCTTGCAAATCTGGGCAGAACTCAGCTACCGCAATGATCTAGACCGTTTGTCTGATCATTTCAAGACTAATACAGGTCTATCAGTTGAGGACTTTATGCAGATTGACCTTGCCAACCTCTTGCCAGACCTACCAGGCAATCTCAGTGGCATCAATCCTAACCGCTATGTCTTTTATCAGGATATTCTCTGTCCGCTCCTTGATCAGCACATGACACCTGAACAGGACAAACCGCACTTCGATCAGGCAGCTGAGATTCTTGCTGACATTAAAGAAAAAGCTGGCAACTATGCCTACCTCTTTGAAACTCAGACTCAGTTGAATGCCATTTTAAGTAGCAAAGTCGATGTGGGACGACGCATTCGTCAGGCTTACCAAGCAGATGATAAAGGAAGTCTGCAAGAAATCGCCAGACAAGAATTACCAGAACTCAGAAGCCAAATTGAAGACTTCCATGCCCTCTTTAGCCACCAATGGCTGAAAGAAAACAAGGTCTTTGGCTTGGATACGGTCGATATCCGCATGGGTGGACTCTTGCAACGCATTAAGCGAGCAGAAAGCCGTATCGAAGCTTATCTGGCTGGTCAGATTGACCGCATCGATGAGTTAGAAGTGGAAATTCTGCCATTTACAGACTTCTACGCAGACAAGGACTTCGCAGCCACAACAGCCAACCAGTGGCATACCATTGCTACAGCTTCAACCATTTATACAACTTAAAAACAAGAACAGTGCCCTTGTTCAGAGTGTTTCCCGTGAAACATCCCTTTCTTCAAAAGTACTCCACATAAAATAATTTGTGGAGTTTTTTCTATAATTAGTAGTTTAACCTAACCTGCAAATAGGAATATACTAATAATGTAATCGTTATCAAAAGTCTAAAAAGGAATTTTTAGATGGATATCAAAATAAAAAAGGGAGGAAATTATGAATAAGTTTTCAAAAACCTTGAGAGACAATTGGATCTTTCTCTTGATGGTTTTACCAGGGGCACTCTGGTTGATTCTATTCTTCTACATTCCAGTATTTGGGAACGTGGTTGCCTTCAAAGACTACCACATGACCAGTAATGGTTTCATAGATAGTATCATGAATAGTAAATGGGTCGGACTCGATAACTTCAGATTCTTGTTTAGTTCAAAAGACGCTTTTATTATCACACGAAATACTGTCCTCTACAATCTTGGCTTTATCTTTATTGGCTTGATTGTATCTGTAGGGATTGCCATTATCCTCAGTGAACTCCGTTCTAAGAGAATGGTTAAGATCTTCCAAACTTCCATGTTGTTCCCTTACTTCTTGTCTTGGGTTATCATCAGTTTCTTTACAGATGCCTTTCTAAACATTGATAAAGGGGTGTTCAACCATTTATTGGAAACTCTTGGTCTCAAAGAAATCAACTTCTACGCTGACTTGGGTATTTGGCCATATCTCCTACTTTTCCTAGGTATTTGGAAAGGTTTTGGATATAGCAGTGTCATGTACTATGCTACAATCATGGGAATTGATCCAACCTACTACGAAGCAGCGACAGTGGATGGAGCCAGCAAATGGCAACGGATTCGCAATGTAACCATTCCGCAGTTGACACCGCTGGTAACCGTATTGACCATCCTTGCAGTCGGAAATATCTTCCGTGCAGACTTCGGTCTTTTCTACCAAATCCCCCACAATGCTGGTCAGCTTTATAACGTAACCAATGTCTTGGACGTATATGTATATAATGGCTTGACTCAGACAGCGGATATCGGGATGGCTTCAGCAGCAGGTCTCTACCAATCAGTTGTCGGTTTGATTCTGGTTATCCTATCAAACTTACTTGCAAGACGAGTTGATCCAAACTCAGCCTTGTTCTAGAAAGGAGGAGAATATGGCAGAAAAGAAAATTAAAAAAGAAAAAATTGATAATGTCGGAATTCACTCCTTCAGTAAGAAAGCAGATATCTTCTTCAGTACCATTTCTGGTTTGATTGCCCTTTCTTGTATCCTACCCTTTGTATTCGTTATTGTTATTTCGGTGACAGATGAAAAGAGTATCCTCCAAAATGGATATAGCTTCTTCCCATCCCAATTCGGTTTAGACGGTTTTGAATTTTTGGCACAGTTTAAGGATAAAATCCTCCAAGCCCTCTTCATATCAGTCTTTGTAACAGTGGTGGGGACTATCACAAACGTTTTTATCACAACAACCTATGCCTACGCCATCTCACGGACAACCTTTAAGTATCGCAGATTCTTTACGATTTTTGCCCTTCTTAGTATGTTGTTCAACGCTGGTTTGGTACCAGGCTATATCGTGGTCACTCGTTTGCTTCAACTTGGTGATACAGTTTGGGCCTTGATTGTTCCAATGCTTCTCTCTCCGTTTAACATCATCTTGATGCGTTCCTTCTTCAAGAAGACCATCCCAGAAGCCATTCTTGAATCCGCTCGTATCGATGGTGCCAGTGAAGCCCGGATCTTCTTCCAAATTTGTTTGCCATTGTCACTACCAGGTATCGCAACCATCACGCTCTTAACAGCTCTTGGTTTCTGGAATGACTGGTTCAACGCCCTACTTTATATCAAGAGTGACAACTTGTACCCATTGCAATATTTGCTCATGCAAATCCAACAAAATATGGACTACATCGCCAAAGCAGTCGGCCTATCTGGTCAACTGGGAGTTGCTCTACCAAAAGAAACAGGACGTATGGCCATGGTTGTGGTCGCAACCCTTCCAATCGCGATTCTGTATCCATTCTTCCAACGCTACTTTGTAAAAGGTTTGACTATCGGTGGCGTGAAAGAATAGTGCTTGTTGAGAAGAACATTTCTCGTTTCCAAACTTCCCTTGCGTGAAGTTAATACTCTTCGAAAATCTCTTCAAACCGCGTCAACGTCGCCTTGCCGTAGGTATGATTACTGACTTCGTCAGTTTCATCTACAACCTCAAAACAGTGTTTTGAGCAGCCTGCGGCTAGTTTCCTAGTTTGCTCTTTGATTTTCATTGAGTATAAGATCATTACATTGTTTATAAGTTTAAAAATAAAAAAAGGAGTTTTTATCATGAAAAACTGGAAAAAATATGCTTTTGCATCTGCTAGCGTAGTCGCTTTGGCTGCTGGTCTTGCTGCTTGTGGAAACCTTACAGGTAATAACAAAAAAGCTGCTGATACTGCTTCAGGTGAAAAACCTGTAATCAAAATGTACCAAATCGGTGACAAACCAGACAACTTGGATGAATTGCTAGAAAATGCAAACAAAATCATCGAAGAAAAAGTCGGTGCTAAATTGGATATCCAATACCTCGGATGGGGTGACTATGATAAGAAAATGTCAGTTATCACATCATCTGGTGAAAACTATGATATCGCATTTGCATCTAACTATGTCGTAAATGCTCAAAAAGGTGCTTATGCTGACTTGACAGAATTGTATAAAAAAGAAGGAGCAGAGCTTTACAAAGCACTTGACCCAGCTTACATCAAAGGGAACACTGTAAACGGTAAGATCTATGCAGTACCAGTTGCAGCTAACGTTGCATCATCTCAAAACTTTGCCTTCAACGGAACTCTTCTTGCTAAATACGGTATCGATATTTCAGGTGTCACTTCATACGAAACACTTGAGCCAGTCTTGAAACAAATCAAAGAAAAAGCTCCAGACGTAGTACCATTTGCGGTTACGAAGAACTTTATCCCATCTGATAACTTTGACTACCCAGTACCAAACGGACTTCCATTTGTTATCGACCTTGAAGGAGACACTACTAAGATTGTAAACCGTTACGAAGTGCCTCGTTTCAAAGAACATTTGAAGACTCTTCACAAATTCTATGAAGCTGGATACATTCCAAAAGACGTAGCAACAAGCGACACTTCATTTGACCTTCAACAAGATACTTGGTTCGTTCGTGAAGAAACAGTAGGACCAGCTGACTACGGTAACAGCTTGCTCTCACGCGTTGCTAACAAAGACATCCAAATCAAACCAATCACTAACTTTATCAAGAAAAACCAAACAACACAAGTTGCCAACTTTGTTATCTCAAACAACTCTAAGAACAAAGAAAAATCAATGGAAGTGTTGAACCTCTTGAACACGAACCCAGAACTCTTGAACGGTCTTGTTTACGGTCCAGAAGGCAAGAACTGGGAAAAAGTTGCAGGTAAAGAAAACCGTGTTAAAGTCCTTGATGGATACAAAGGAAACACTCACATGTCAGGATGGAACACTGGTAACAACTGGATCCTTTACATTAACGAAAACGTTACAGATGAACAAATTGCACAATCTAAGAAAGACTTGGAAACTGCAAAAGAATCTCCAGCGCTTGGATTCATCTTCAACACTGACAACGTGAAATCTGAAATCTCAGCTATCACTAACACTATGCAACAATTCGATACAGCTATCAACACTGGTACTGTAGACCCAGATAAAGCTATTCCAGAATTGATGGAAAAATTGAAATCTGAAGGTGCCTACGAAAAAGTATTGAACGAAATGCAAAAACAATATGACGAATTCTTGAAAAACAAAAAATCATAAGATTGATTGATTTCGTGTATTCATTCCTAATTCCTAAAAATGTGATCACTGCCTTCCCTAGTTCTCTAGGGGAGGTAGTGATTTTTTGAAAGTTTTTGAAGCCATGTATGCTGAGGAAATGTATAAAGACTATCAAACCTAATTTATTTCAGGTTGTTATAAATACTATCTAAATATGAGTGAATTTCTTGTTGTATAGATTGTAAAGAATGATTTCTAGCTGTATCAATGACACCGAATATTCTGTAATGATTACGGAAAAGTTTATCATAATCAATGTAACTTCCTATGATAATAATGTTGGCAAATTCAGAACGGAGTCGCATATCTTCTATATAAGAATACATTGTATCTGAAGATAAAAACATTGATTTTATGATAAAATAGGTAGTAGTGTTATAGGAATAGATGATACGCCTAGAAGCTATAATTCTCGTTTTTGTTGATAAGTTTTCTTTAATATAAGAATTGATGTCACTTGTGATGATATATCCTAATAATGAAAAATGTAGAATTTGAATGGTATCCATATTTCTCCTCTTACTCTATCATATCAAAAATATCCGATAGAAGATGTCGAAATCTTAGATTGTATAACTGTTAGCATGAAATGTTGAAAAATAACCATTTATGATAACTCAGATACCTTTTAAGATTTTTTCCATCATAGGATACTAGTTTTGATATGATATAGGAGAGTAAGGAGGAAAAATATGCAAGAATATATTTTAAGCCAAGGTAGAGCAGTTGTTAAAGTGCCTCATTCTAAGGTTTACTATGTGACAACACATCCTACGAAGGCACATGCTGTTATTTTTATTACAGCTGATGGAGTATTTGAGAAGTATATGAGCCTAGCTAGAGTTGAGGAAATGAGTCTGGGTAAATTGTTCAGGTGTCATAGAAAGTTTCTTGTTAACTTATCCAAAGTAATAGGATTGAAGTATGAAACGAAGACTATTTTATTTATGGATGAAAGAGTATCAGATATTATCTGCTCTAGAAGATATTTTAAAACTGTAAAAGAAAGATGGTTAAATACTAAAGGAGACGAGAAATGAATATCTTTATATTAGAGGATGATTTTATACAGCAGACTAGGATGGAAAATCTGGTGTATGATATTTTAGAGAAGAATTGTTGGGAAGTAAAGCACTGTGGTGTTTATGGTAAACCAAATCAATTGTTAGAAGATATGATGGAACGTGGAGGTCATCAACTTTTCTTTTTGGATATTGAAATTAAAAACGATGTTAGAAAAGGGTTAGATATTGCTTTGGAAATCAGAGATAGAGATCCAAATGCAGTCATTGTTTTTGTAACAACTCATTCAGAATTTATGCCTGTTAGTTTTCAATATCAAGTATCAGCTTTAGATTTTATTGATAAGGAATTACCTGAAAGTGCTTTTAGGGAACGTGTGGAAAAAGCAATCGCTTATGTTCACAAGAATAAACATCAACTAATGACTGAAGATTCTTTTGTGTTTACAAATTCTAAAGCACTCGTTCAGGTTCCGTTTTCGGATTTGCTTTATATAGAAACGTCAATGATTCCTCATAAGCTAGTTCTTTATTCTATGAGAGAAAGAATAGAGTTTTATGGTAAAATTTCTGATATATTGAAGCAAGAACCAAGATTGGTTCAGTGTCATCGCTCTTTTATTGTGAATCCTTATAATATCTCTTCAATAGATAAGGAAGAAAAACTAGTCTATTTGAAGAACGGGTCAAGTTGCCTAGTATCTAGGTTAAAAATGAGGGCATTGCTGAATATAGTTAAAGATTTACATGATAGTAAGGAGTAGTAAATGTCTTTTGTGTTAGTATCTTTGAATTTTTACATACTTTTATTTCTTCATGCAAAAATTTATGGCTATCAATTGACTATAAAGAGATCTTTAGAGTTATTGTTTTTCTATTTTTTATTAGAGTTTTTACTTTTAACCTTGATTAAGATGTTCTATATCCCTGTTGTTATTACAGTACTAGATTATCCCATCTTTTTTATTATCTATACATTGTTGTTGGATAAAAAGAAATACAGTCTGCTATCGACACTTTTTTATGCTCTGTTTCCTATCACATTTTGGTCGATCATCTATGATTTTTTTGTTGATTTTATTATTCCTAATTTTGCTAGTTTAACAGACATATATGTTTATTACGATGCTACCATTTTCTCAATTTTAGCAAGTCTCCTATCTTTGCTTATAATAAAAGTTTTTCAGTATGATTTTAGCTATCTAAGAAGTAAAGTGTTGGATAAACATTTAGCTCAAATAATGAGGATTGCTAATGCTGCAATGTTGGGTTATTTTATCTTGGTTCCTTTTATTGGTTATATTAAAAAAATCTTGAACTTATCTATAAATCATTATCAAGGAGCTATAACTGCAATCTATTTCTTTTTATTTATCTATTTTGTCAATATACTGGATAGAAATGTACGTGAGGAATTGCAAAAAGATTTAGTACTTCAAAAAGAGATTCAACTTCAAAATCTTAAGAGCTATAGTAAACAAGTAGAAGGACTTTATCAAGAGGTTAGAAGCTTTAGGCATGATTATGCAAATATCTTAACAAGTTTAAAGATAGGAATAGACCGAAAAGATATTGATTTAGTTGCTCAAATTTATGACAGTGTCTTGAAAGACTCAGGGAAAAATTTAAAAGATACAAAATTTGATGTAGTGAGATTGAGAAATATAGAGGATTTATCCTTGAAGAGTTTATTAATCTCAAAATTATCCGAGGCTCAGAGTTTACTAGTGCCAGTTTCTTTGGAAATAGAAAAACCAATCGTTATCAAAAAGATTGAGGAAATTGATTTTTTAACAGTTGTTTCTATATTGTTAGATAACGCGATAGAGGCCGCTGCAAGCGCCACTGTCGAGGAACCTCTAAGTGTTTGTTTTTTTGAAGATATGAGAAATAATAAGCAAGTTTTAATTATCCAAAATCCGACCCTAGATAGAGAGATTGATGTTACAAAAATATTTGAGAGAGGAATGTCGTCTAAAGGGCAGAATAGAGGAGTTGGTTTGTCTAATGTTAATAGTATTTTGACAAAATACCCAAATATCATTCTAAAAACTACAAGTTCTAATTTTAGATTTAAACAAGTCTTAGAGATAGAAGTATAGGTGGGGATGGGTGACTTGTATCTTCTATAATCTTTTCATGATAAAACGCATAGTATCAGTCATTTTGAAATCTGATATTAGGCTCTATAATATTTGTAGTGGGTAAATCCTCTATAGATATTATGGAGCCTATTTTTGTATAGAAAAAAAGTCCCAT